>NZ_SOGU01000088.1:0-54010 GCF_004403275.1 Cryobacterium sp. TMT4-10 | reverse complement strand
GGGGGGGGGGGGGATCTAGGCGAGGGGGCCCGTCACGGAGGCAGCGGCATCCCGCACCGCGCCCGTCGCGACCAGGGCGACGACGGCCTCGATCTCGGGGGAGAGGAACCGGTCGTGACCCGGGCCGTCGGCCACGGTGCGCACCAGGCCCCGCACCGCACCGGTGGCGGGCCCGGGAACGAGCGGCGAACGCAGGTCGAGCGAGCGCGCGGCGGTCATGATCTCGATCGCCAGCACCCGGCCGAGGCCGTCGATCGAATGCCGCAGCTTGCGGGCCGCCGCCCAGCCCATCGACACGTGGTCCTCCTGCATCGCCGACGAGGGGATCGAGTCGACGGATGCCGGCGCCGCCAGCCGCTTGAGCTCCGACACGATCCCGGCGGCCGTGTACTGCGCGATCATCAGGCCCGAGTCGACGCCGACCTCGTGCGCCAGGAACGGAGGCAGTCCCTTGTTGCGGGAGGCATCGAGGTGCCGGTCGGTGCGCCGCTCGCTCATGCTCGCGACATCCGCCGCAGCGATGGCGAGGAAGTCGAGCACGTAGCCGACGGGGGCGCCGTGGAAGTTGCCGTTGGACTGCACCCGGCCGTCCAGCGTGACGACGGGGTTGTCCACGGCGCTGGCCAGTTCGCGGCCGGCGATCAGGGCGGCGTGGTCCAGGGTGTCCCGGGCGGCGCCGTGCACCTGCGGGGCGCAGCGCAGCGAGTACGCGTCCTGCACCGTGGGATCGTCCGGGCCGGCGTGGCTCTGCAGCAGCGGGGAACCGGCCAGCAGGACCCGCAGGTTGGCCGCGCTGACCGCCTGGCCGAGCTGGGGCCGCAGGGCCTGCAGATCGGCGGCGAAGGTGGCATCCGTGCCGAGGAGGGCCTCGACGCTCATCGCCGCGGCGATGTCGGCGGTCGTGAGCAGGCGGGAGAGGTCGGCGAGGGCGAGCACCAGCATCCCGAGCATGCCGTCGGTGCCGTTGATCAGGGCGAGGCCCTCCTTTTCGGCCAGCACGACCGGGCTGATCCCGGCGGCGGCCAGGGCCTCGGCGCCGCCCCGCAGGGTGCCGCTCGCATCGCGCACCCGGCCTTCGCCCATCAGGGTGAGCGCGCAGTGTGCGAGCGGGGCGAGGTCACCGGAGCAGCCGAGCGAACCGTATTCGTGCACGACCGGGGTGATGCCCGCGTTGAGCAGCGCCGCGTAGGTCTCGGCGACGACCGGTCGCACGCCGGTGCGTCCGGTCATCAGGGTCGAGAGCCGCAGTAGCATCAGCGCGCGCACCACCTCCCGCTCGACCTCGGGGCCGCTGCCGGCCGCGTGCGAGCGCACCAGGCTGGCCTGCAGCTGGGCGCGGCGGTCGCTCTCGATGTAGGTCGTCGCGAGCGCGCCGAAGCCGGTCGAGATCCCGTAGTGCGGGCTCGTGTCGCTGGCCAGGCCCTCGATGATGCGGCGGGTCGCGGCGACGCCGTCGAGTGCTGCCGGCGCCAGCACGACGCGGGCGTCCTGGCGTGCCACGGCGATGACGTCGGTGAAGTCGATCGGGCCGGTGCCCACGGTGACGGATGCGGTGGCGAGGTTCATACTCCGATTCGACACCAGCCCGGCCGCCGGCACCACGGGTTTACACTCGGATGTGTCCGGTATCCCGGACAGTTGACGAGGGCGGATGTGACTCATGAACAGGGCGAAGGTTCCGGCGGCGGATGGCGCGCTGCGCATCCTCTCGCATCTGGCGATGCAGCGCGGGCCGGTGCCGGCCTCCGCCATCGCCACGGCCCTGGGCCTGCCGCGGTCGAGCGTCTACGACCTGCTGGCGGCGCTCGCCGACCAGGGTTTCGTCGTGCACCTGCCCGAGGAACGGCGCTACGGGCTCGGGGTGGCGGCGTTCGAGCTGAGCTCCGGCTTCGCGCGCCAGCAGCCGCTGTCGCACCTCGGTCGCCCGCTGATCGCGCAGCTCGTCGACCGGCTCGGCGAGAGCGCCCACCTCGTGGTGCTGCATGGCCGCGACGTGATCTACCTGATCGAGGAGCGCGCGCCGCGCCGGCCGTCGCTGGTGACGGATGTCGGCGTGCGCCTGCCGAGCCACCTCACCGCGAGCGGGCGCGCCCTCCTCGCGGCGCTGCCGGCCGCCCAGTTGCGGGCGCTGTACCCCAATGCGGCGGCGTTCGCGTCCCGCGACGGGCAGGGCCCGCGCACCTCCGGTGAGCTGCGGCGGCTGCTCGAGCGGGTGCGGGCCGACGGGTTCGCGCAGGAGGACGGCGAGATCACGGCGGGGATGGCATCCGTCGCCGTGGCCGTGCGGGACCACGCGGGCTGGCCGGCCGCGGGCATCGCGCTCACGTTCCCGCGGGAGCGCATCGCGCCGTCCGAGTGGCCGGGGCTCGCCGCCGAGCTGGCGGGCACGGCGGCGGAACTCTCCCGGCGCATCCGCGGCCGGCACCCCGGCGCCTGATCGGCCTGCGTACCGACAGCGGCCTGCGCACCAATAGCCCTGCGGACCAATAGCCCTGCGGACCAATAGCGGCCCGCGCACCAATAGCATTGAGCGGTGCCGACCACTCTCCGCCAGTCCCCCGGGGCCAGGGTCGGTTTGTCGATCGCGGTGGCGACCGGACTCTACGGCATCTCGTTCGGTGCCCTGTCCGTGGCGTCCGGACTCACGCTCTGGCAGACGTCGGCGCTGAGCCTGTTGCTCTTCTCCGGGGGTTCCCAGTTCGCGTTCATCGGTGTGATCGCGGGCGCCGGCACCCCCGTGGCCGCCGCCGGAGCGGCCGCCCTGCTTGGCATCCGGAACGCGGTCTACGGCATGCAGCTGAACGCGCTGCTGCACCCCCGCGGCTGGCGCCGCCTGGCCGCCGCCCACGTCACCATCGACGAATCGCTCGCCACGAGCACCGGGCAGTCCGACCCGGTCGAGCAGAAGCGCGGATTCTGGGTGGCCGGAGTCGGCATCTTCGTGTTGTGGAACGCGTTCACACTGGTCGGGGCGCTCGCCGGCGACGCGCTCGGAGACCCGAAGCAGTGGGGACTCGACGGCGCCGCGGTGGCCGCGTTCCTCGGGTTGCTCTGGCCCCGGCTCCGGTCGCGGGAGGCCGGCGCGATCGCGGTGGTCTGCGCGCTGGCGACCGTGCTCGCCGTGCCGGTCGTGCCGCCGGGCGTGCCCATCCTCGTGGCGGCCGTCGTCGCCGGCGCCATCGGCTGGTTCGGCTTCCGGCGCGGTCCGGAGGGTGAGGGGCTGGAGCCCGACATCGACCCGTATCCCGCTCCCCGCCCCCAGACTGACCGGCCGGGCGAGCCCGGGACGGGAGCCGTTTCGTGACCCTGTGGCTCTGGATCCTGGTCGCCTGCGCGGTGGGTTTCCTCACGAAACTGCTCGGTTATCTCGTGCCGCGCCGGTGGCTCACGAATCCCCGGGTCGCCCGCGTGGCCGGCACCCTGACGATCGGCCTGCTGGCGTCCCTGACGGTCGCGAACACGGTCGCGACCGGCCAGGAACTCGTGCTCGACGCCCGGATCGGGGCCCTCGCGGCCGCGGCCGTCGCCCTCTGGCTGCGGGCGCCGTTCCTGGTGGTGGTGGTCGTGGGCGCGGCCGCGGCAGCCGGCCTGCGCCTCCTCGGCTGGAGCTAGTCGCGCGGGGCCGGTCGCCCTGGAACTAATCGTCCAGGGCCGCGTGCAGGAACGCCGAGACCTTCGCGCGCATGGCCTCGTCGAGGATGCCGATCGAGTGGTAGCTTCCCGGCACGGTCACCAGTTCGTGCGGGATTCCCTGGCTCTCGAGCGCGTCCGCGTACCCGGTGGACTGGCTCAGCGGGATGAACTCGTCCATTGACGCCCCGATGAAGACGGGCGGGTCGCTCGGGTCGAGCTTGTTGGCTACGGACGCGGCCTCGGCGGCGGAGCAGTCGGTCGGCGCCGCACAGCCCAGGTAACGCTGCACGAGCCGCTGCAGCCCGAACGGGGCGCCGCCGGTCACGAGCCCCTGATAGCTGAGATCGACCGGTGCGGTCAGTTCGGCGACCGCGGCCACCCGCGACCCCTCGGTCAGCGGCCCGGAGCCCCGGGCACCGAGGAGGGCGGCAAGGTTGCCGCCCGCGGAACCGCCGAAGGCGCCGATCCGATCCGGGTCGATGCCGTTGCGCAGGGCGTGGTCGGGCTGGCGCATCCACTCCACGGCCAGGCCCAGGTCATCGATCGCGGCGGGGAACAGGGCATCCGGAACCAGGCGGTAATTCACCGAGTAGGCCACGAATCCCTCGCTCGCGAGCCAGGTGCAAACCGCCCGCCAGTCGCTGTTGCCCTTGTCCCCGTGGTTCCAGCTGCCGCCATGGACCGAGAGAACGGCGGGGCGCCGCGCAGACGCGGGGCCGGCCGCCGCCTCGGTCGCCGCCGCATCCGTGGCCGTCGGCGCCGGGGACGCCGTTGCCTCCGGTGCGGCCTCGGCGGGGGAACAGACGTCGAGGGTGAGCTGGGCGCCGTCCGCCCGGGTGCCGTACAGGACATCCGTGTCGACCGTCACGCCTTCGGGTGGGGCGATGGTCCGGATGCCGATGATCTCCGTCGTCACGAGTTCACTGTCGGCGGCGCCCGGCTCGTCCGGCGTCACGTCGTGCGGTGCGGGGCGGAGCCCGGCCAGCAGGGTCGTCGCGGTGAGTGCGACGGCCGCTGCGCCGAGGATCGCCGTGATGCGGACGCGGCGTGAACCGAATCGGGTGAGGCGGGGGCCGATGATCACGGATGCTCCGAGCTGCGGGTAGGTGTCTCGAGGATAGATCGTGCCCGGCCTCGCACCGAATCCCGTTCCCGGGTCGGCTCCCGCGAACGCTCAGCGTGGCGGCGCGGCATCCGGGGTAGGCGCGGTCTCCTCCGCCTCCTCCGGCCGGAGGGCCGCGAGGATCCGGGTGATGCTGATCGAGATGGTCGACGCGACGGCCATGGACGTCGCCGGAGCCGAGGCCTTCCGTTCGTCCAGTTCCGTCATCAAATTCTGGAGGGCGGCCTCTGCTTCTGTGAATGCGGCCGTCGCGCCCTCGTCCGGGTCCCAGTCCCGCAGCACCGCGGCCACGGCGTGCAGCGCGCGGCTCAGCGCCGGCCGCAGTTCGGGCCGCAGCTCGAGCTGCACCGGTGTGCCCCAGACCGCCCCGGTGAGCACCTCGGTCAGGTCGCGCACATGGAACGTGACGGTCTCGAGCGCGGCCAGGTCGTCGTAGTCCGTGCGGAGATCCCGCCGGTGGAGGCGGGCGCGGGGGTTGCCCTTGCGGCTGTCGTCGGCGTGGCTCACCGCCGCCCGCACGGCGCGGCCGACCGCCACGAGCTCCTGGCTGCGGGAGGCCCAACCGTCCTTTTCGGGTGGCCAGCTGTCGGCGAGCGCGTCGGCGACCTCCGACAGGTGCTCGGCGAGGGTTCGACGGAAGAGGGCCAGCTGGTGACCGACGGCTTCGAAGGCGAGCGGCGGGAAGAAGAGCAGGTTCACGGCGAGGCCGACCAGGATTCCCAGCGTCATCTGCTCGAGGTAGCCGATGGAGTAGCCGTCGGCATTCGGCCCGCCGACGATCAGCACGAACAGGGCGGTGACCGGGATGTACTCGCGGTTGGCGCCGAACCAGCCGGAGGCCGCGATGACGGCGCCCACGCCGACCGCGAGGGAGATGGTGAACACGTTGGGTTCGCTGAGAACGATGACGGCCCCGGCGAGCAGGATTCCGACGGCCAGGCCGCCCAGGGTCTGCAGGGCGTTCCGCACGGAGCTCATCAGCGTCGGGTACATGCTCACGAGCGCACCCAGAGGCGCGTAGTAGGGGTAGTCGTCGGCCACGCCGGGCAGGAGCGGCGCGATCGACCAGGCGATCGCGACGGCGACGGCGGCCTTGAGGGCCTGCACGATCCGCGGGCTGGTGGCCGTCGTCCCCATCCAGAAGAACGACTTCCGTGCCATCGGGGCGCTGCCCGTTGCCGCCCGGGTCAGGGTGCCCCTTGCCCGCTTCACAGCGACCCCTCCGCCAGGGCCTTGGCGAAGCAGACGCTGAACTCCTCGCCGATGTACTGGCCGAACCGGGGAATCTCACGGTAACCGGCCGTGCGGTAGAACGCGAGCGCCGCGGCACTGTCCGGCCCCGTCTCCAGAACGATTTCACGGATGCCGCCGGCCAGCGCATCCGTTTCGATCCGGTCGAGCAGGCGGCCGGCGATGCCCTGGCCGCGGGCCTCCGGGTGCACGAACATGCGCTTGAGCTCCGCCGTCGCAGCGTCATCTGCGGCCACCAGGGCGGCAATGCCGAGGGCGCGGCCGTCGTCATCCCTGGCCGTGTAGAAACGCACGCCGGGCTGCTCGAGTTCGTCGGCGCTCAGCAGAAAGTTGCTTTCGGGCGGGTAGAGGGACTGGGCGAAGTCGGCGCTCAGCCGCAGCAGGGCGGCGATCTCGGCCGGACGCGGAGACTCGATGGCGATGGTCATCAGCATCAAATAAGCGTAGACGCTGCAGACCGGCCGTGACATTTCGGCGTCAATCAGGTAACGTAGGCAGGTCGGCTCTTGACACCGTGTTTGTTTTTGTGTGCGCGGATGGGTTTGTAAGTCAGGATGGGCCGGTTTCCCAGTAATCCGCTGGTGAAAAATCACTGTATGTGAACGGCCCCGGCCATAGACTGCCCGGGTTCTCAGGTTGCGTCGCGTGTGCGTCGTTGTTCTGCCATGTACTCAACACAACCCAGGAATGTCTCCATGCCTAAAAATTTTGATCCGAAGTACGCCGCCAAGGGCGGACCGTCCAAGGGCGGCAGCAAGAGCCCCGGACACCGCGGCCACCACGCCGACGATGGTGCGCCCAAGAAGGCCCGCTGGAACGCCGGCGAACGCGCCGACCGTGCCGCCGGCCGCCCTGCCGGCAACGACCGCCCTGCCTACGGCCAGCGTCCCGATCGTCCCGCCTACGGCGACCGCCCGAACCGCAGCGATCGCCCCTCCACCGGTGGCGCCCCGCGCGGCGACCGCCCCTCGTACAACAGCGACCGTCCCCGTAACGACCGTCCCTCCTACAACAGCGATCGTCCGGCCTACGGGGACCGCGCTCCGCGCACGGATCGTCCGGCCTACAACAACGACCGTCCCCGTACGGATCGTCCGGCCTACAACAACGACCGTCCCCGTACGGATCGTCCGGCGTACAACAACGACCGCCCGCGCACGGATCGTCCGGCGTACAACAACGACCGCCCGTCGTACGGCGACCGTCCGGCCCGCTCCGATCGTCCGGCCTACGGTGACCGCGCCCCGCGCACGGATCGTCCGGCGTACAACAACGACCGTCCCCGCACGGATCGTCCGGCCTACAACAACGACCGTCCGCGCACGGATCGTCCGGCGTACAACAACGACCGCCCTGCTCGCTCTGATCGTCCGTCCTACGGTGACCGTCCCGCCCGCACGGACCGTCCCGCGTACAACAACGACCGCCCGGCTCGCACCGAGCGTCCGTCCTACGGCGACCGTCCCGCCCGCATGGATCGTCCGGCGTACAACAACGACCGCCCGGCACGCAACGAGCGTTCACACTCCGAGGGCGGCCACTCCAGCAACTTCTACCCGGACCGCGACTCCAAGCCGCACTTCGCCGCCGGCGACGACGTGGTGCTCGAGCGTCTGGAAGCCATCGCGACGACGGCTGCCGAAGTCGTCGGTGTGACCTTCGGCGACCTGGGGCTCGGCGAGAACATCGTTCGCGAGCTCGCCACCCTCGGCGCCTCGGCCCCGTTCCCGATCCAGGCCGCGACCATCCCGGATGTGCTCGCCGGCCGCGACGTGCTCGGCCGCGGCAAGACCGGCTCCGGCAAGACCATCGCCTTCGGCGCTCCCCTCGTGGAGAAGCTGCTGGAGAACAACGGCGCCAAGGACCGCAAGATGGCCCGCAAGCCCCGCGCGCTCATCCTGGCCCCGACCCGTGAGCTGGCCCTGCAGATCGACCGCACCATCCAGCCCATCGCCCGCAGCGTCGGCCTCTTCACCACCCAGATCTACGGCGGGGTCCCGCAGTACCGTCAGGTCAGCGCCCTCCAGCGCGGCGTGGACATCATCATCGGCACCGCCGGCCGCATCGAAGACCTGATCGAGCAGGGTCGTCTCGACCTGTCCGAGGTTGTCGTCACCGTCCTCGACGAGGCCGACTACATGTGCGACCTGGGCTTCCTCGAGCCGGTTCAGCGCATCCTGCGCCTGACCAAGAAGGGCGGCCAGAAGCTGCTCTTCTCCGCCACCCTCGACAAGGGCGTCGCCCAGCTGGTCAAGGAATTCCTGACCAACCCGGCCGTGCACGAGGTCGCCGGTGAAGACCAGGCCTCCTCCACGATCGACCACCGCGTGCTCATGATCGAGCACCGTGACAAGAGCGCCATCATCGGCCAGCTCGTCGACCGTCAGGGCAAGACGCTGATCTTCTCGCGCACCCGCGCCTACGCCGAGCAGCTCGCCGAGCAGCTCGAAGACGCCGGCGTGAAGGCGACCAGCCTGCACGGCGACCTGAACCAGGCCCGCCGCACTCGTAACCTGCAGATGCTGACCAGCGGACGCGTGAACGTGCTGGTGGCAACGGATGTCGCGGCCCGCGGCATCCACGTCGACGACATCGATCTGGTCATCCAGGCCGACGCTCCCGACGAGTACAAGACGTACCTGCACCGCGCGGGCCGTACCGGCCGCGCCGGCAAGTCCGGCACCGTCGTGACGCTGATCCCGAAGCAGCGTCGCCGCCGCATGGACGACCTGCTCGACCGGGCCGAGATCGAGGCCAGCTTCACCAGCGCGACCCCGGGCGACTCCGCGGTTCGCGACCTCGCGGGCATCTAACCCGAGCAGCACCCGGCAGTACCGCACAGCAGCACCTGAAGAAGGGGCACCCGCCGTCACGGTGGGTGCCCCTCCGCGCGTTCCGGGGCAGGAAAGCCTCAGCGGCGAGCCGCCCGACGACCGGTTGCCCGCACGATGGCCTTCCGGATCTCCTCGATCCATAGCACCGACGACCCGACCAGTACGCAGAGGCCCCACTGGGTCGGCGTGAGGGCGGTGGTGTCGAAGAGCGCCTGGAGCACGTCGATCTGCACCACGAGGATCTGCAGGACTATCACCGCGGTGAGTGCCAGCCAGATGCTGCGGTTGGTGAACGTCTGAAGTGAGAAGACGGAGTGGGTGTCCGAGCGCACGTTGAGCAGGTTGAAGACCTGGTAGAAGACGAAGGTGGTGAACGCAAGGGTTGTGGCGAAGGCTGGGTTCCCAGCACTTTCCGGGAACAGCGGGGACGCCTGAGTCAACACGGTCAGGGTGCCCGCGGCCATGACGAGGCCGAGCCCGAGAATGCGCAGCATCCGGTCCCGAGTGATCAGGGGTTCGTCCGACGGGCGCGGAGGCCGGCTCATCGTGCCGGGTTCGGCCGGATCCAGGCCGAGCGCCAGTGCGGGTGGGCCGTCCATGATGATGTTGACCCAGAGGATCTGCAGCGCAGTGAACGGCGCACCAGCGGCCCAGCCGGTGACGCCCGCGATCAGGAAGATGAGCACGAATCCCCACGCGGTGGTCAGCTGGAACCGGACGAACTTCAGGATGTTGGCGTAGATTCCGCGTCCCTCCCGCACCGCGGAGACGATCGTGGAGAAGTTGTCGTCGGTGAGGATCATGTTTGCGGCGCCTTTGGAGACATCCGTGCCGGTGATACCCATGGCGATGCCGATATCGGCCTGCTTCAGTGCCGGCGCGTCGTTGACGCCGTCCCCGGTCATGGCCACGACATCGCCGCCGGCCTGCAACGCCCTGACCACCCGGATCTTGTGGGCCGGGGTGACCCGCGCGAGAACCCCATAATCGGCGGCGTAGACGGCGAGCTCGTGGTCGTCGAGGTCGTCCAGCGTGGCACCGGCAGCAGCCTCGCCCGGCAGGCCCAGGTTGCGGGCGATGGCCGAGGCCGTCACCAGGTGGTCGCCCGTGATCATGTGCACGCGGATGCCGGCGCCGAGCGCCACCGAAATAGCCTCGGCCGCCTCAACCCGGGGTGGGTCGACGATTCCGACGATGGCGTAGAGGGTCAGCCCGGTGACCAACGAGCGACCGGAGTCCTCGCCCGGAACGGTGCCGGCGTCGAGGGTGCGTCCGGCGATCATGATGGTGCGAAGGCCGTCCCCGGCCAGCTCCTGGATGGTGTCGTGGATCCGTTGCCGCAGAGTGTCGTCCAGAGGGCGGAGGCCGTCGTCGGTGAGCACGGAGTCGGTCAGGGGCAGCAGGGCGCCCGGCGCGCCCTTGGCGAAGCAGCGGTGTCCGGGTTGCGGGAGTCCGCTCGTCGGCTCGGCCGGTCGGTGGAACGTGGCCATGAATTTGTAGTCGGAGTCGAAGGGCACTTCGGCCACCCGGGGGTGGGTCCGCCTCGCACCCGCGACGTCGATGCCGCCCTTCTCGGCCAGCACGGCCAGGGCCCCCTCGGTGGGGTCGCCGACCAGCACGCCGTCGTGCAGCACGGCGTCGTTGCACAGGGCCATGGTCAGGAACGCCTCCGTGAGGTCAGGCATTGGGGCGTCGTCGGCGGTGAGGATCCTGCCATCGGTGGAGTAGCCCTCGCCGGTGATGCGGAAATCGCGGCCATGGGTGTGCAGCCGGCGGGCCGTCATCTCGTTCATGGTCAGCGTGCCGGTCTTGTCGGTGGCGATGTGGCTGACGCTGCCGAGCGTTTCCACCGCCGAGAGCTGCTTGATGATCGCGCCCTGGGCGGCCAGTCGCGAGGCACCCATCGCCAGGGTGAACGCGACGACCGCGGTGAGACCCTCGGGAATGGTCGCAACGGCCAGCGAGACGGCGGTGATCAGGAGTTCGGTCCAGGACTCCCCGCGCAGCAGGCCCAGCACGAAGACGATCGCCACCACGACCAGCGCCGCGATTGTGAGCAGCTGGGCCAGCTGGTCGATCCTCCGCTGCAAAGGCGTTTTGTCGTTCTTCACCTCGTTCAGCAGCACCGCTATGCCGCCGACGGCCGTGCCCATGCCGGTGTCGGTGACCACCATGGTGGCCCGGCCGCGGGTGACCAAGGTGTTCATGAAGAGCATGTTGGTGCGGTCGGCGAGCGGCAGTCCGGCATTGTCCAGCGCGGGTATGGTTTTGCCGACCGGTTCGGATTCCCCGGTCAGGGCAGCCTCCGCCACCTGGAGGCCGGCAACGTCGATGACCCGGCCGTCCGCCGGAACGGAGTCGCCGGCGTCGAGGAGCACAATGTCGCCCGGCACCAGCTCGGAGAACTGCACCTCGAGTTCGGTGCCGCCCCGGCGAACGACGGCCCTGCCTTCCGATAGCTTTTGCAGCGCCTGGAGGCTGCTCTCAGCCCGTCGCTCCTGCACATAATTGAGGACGGTGTTCAGGATGATCACGGCCAGGATCACGATTGGCGTTTCCAGCTCCCGCGAGACGACGGCGCTGACGACCGCGGCTACCAAGAGCACGATGGTCATCTTCTCGGCCAGAAGGCGCACGATCTTGCGCCAGGTCGGCACGCGCTTCGGCTTACGAAGCAGGTTCGGTCCGTAACGCCGCCGGCGGTCATCGACGGCGGAGGCGGCAAGCCCGGTGCGGGCGTCGACGTCCTGGGCCGTGGTGGTTTCAGCGGCCGAGAGAGTGTGCCAGGCGGCGTGCTCGGTTGCCTCCGCTGGGGACGAGGTGGCAGGCATCCGTTTGGGTCAGCCCGTCGCCGGCTTGCGCGTCACCAGCACCGGGCAGACCGAGAGTCGGGTGCACTGGTCGCTGACCGAGCCCAACAGAAGGCCGGCCAGGTTGCCGCGGCCGCGGGAACCGACCACGAGCATGCGCGCGTCCCGCGACACCTCGATCAGGCTTCGGGCCGGCCCCGCATGCACGGCCCGGTAGTCGACGCTCACGTGCGGGAAGGCGTGCACCATCGCTGCGGTGTCTTCGATCAGTGCTGCCCGAACCGCGTCGGAGTATTCGGCGAAGGACGATACGTAGCCGAACTCCCAGCTCGCGGGCCTGGGGGCGGTGTCGATTGACCAGGCGCGCACGATCACGATCGGGGCGTGCAGCTGGTCGGCGAGCCCGAAGGCCGTGCTGAGCGCGTGGTCCGCGAAGGTCGAGCCGTCGTGGCCGACGACGATGCTGTCGGGCGGTGCCGGCGGTTGCCTGGTGGCCGCGGCGGTTTCCGATCTGGCTGCTGGGGTGGTGCCTTCGGTGCTCACGGCGGACTCTCCGGACTAAGGTGACGAGTAAGGCAGAACGATCAGAACACTCCCAGATTAGTGAACTGCGGTTCAGGTGTCCAGTGTGGGGGGCGGGGTCGGCACCAGCACGGCGAGCAGCTCGTCGAGTTCGTGGCCGTCGGACACCGGATGCCGGAACGGTCGCCCGGTGGCGATCTGGTAGTTGTTGCGCCGCCCGATCCTGGTTCTGGTGATGTAACCGTCTGCCACGAGGTCGGCGATGATCTTCTGGGCGCCGCGCTCGGTGACGCCCACCCGGGAGGCCACCTCGCGCATCCGGCACTGCGGATCGCGCGCGATCGTGACGAGAACGTGCGCGTGGTTGGTCAGAAACGTCCAGCGGGCGTCGCTCCCGGGGGCAAGTCGGGGTTCCTGGTCAGGGTCCGATGCGTTCATCTAAGCGAGAGTAGTCCACCGGCGTCGCGCAGGTGTCGGCGGTCTCGAGCCCGTGGACGGACTACGGCCGCTCCGGCGCCTCGATGATCAGGTTGGTGATGCGGGCCGTGCAGAGGCGGCGGCCCTGGTCGTCGCTGATCACGATCTCGTGCGAGGCGATGGTGCGGCCGAGCCGGATGGCCGTGGCCACGCCGGTGACGATGCCCGACCGGGCCGCGAGGTGGTGCGTCGCGTTGATGTCGAGTCCCACGGCGCTGCGGCCGGGGCCGGCGTGGATCACGGCCGCCCACGAGCCGAGGGCCTCGGCGAAGGCGACGGATGCCCCGCCGTGCAGCAGCCCGAACGACTGCCGGTTGCCCTCCACCGGCATCGTCGCGACCACCCGTTCCGCGGACTGTTCGACGATGGTCACCCCCATCTTCTCGTCCAGTTCGCCGAGCGTGATCTTCCAGTTCTCGTTCACTTTTCCCACTTCCGTTCAGTTCCCGGCCGGCACGCGCAGCCCGTCGAGGGCCACCGCGAGCACGTCGTCGGCGAGCGTCTCGGCATCCTCCGGGCCTTCCGGCCGGTACCACTCCACGATCGAGTTGACCATGCCGAACAACAGGCGGGTCACGATTCGAGGGTCGATGTCGCTGCGCAGGGAGCCTTCGTCGCGAGCTTCCGTCACGAGCGCCGACACGGCCCGGTCGAAGGCGCGTCGTCGGGCCAGCGCGGTGCGTTCGACGACCGTGTTTCCGCGCACCCGAAGCAGCAGGGTCACGTAGGGCAGGCGGGAGGTCAGAACCTCGACGGCCCCGCGCAGCACCCAGGCCAGCCGGTCGATCGCCGGGCCGACCCGGGCGTTCTCGTCCCGCAGCACCCCTTCGAGCCCGTCGAGGGCCTCGTCGAGGGCCAGCTCCAGCACCTCCTCCTTCGAGGAGAAGTGGTGGTAGATCGCCGATTTCGACAGGAACAGCCGCGTCGCGAGCACGCCCATCGACGTCGCGTCGTAGCCGAACTCGTTGAACGCGGCGACCGCGACCTCGAGAATGGCGCGTTGGTCATAGCCGGGACGGCCGCGTTTGGTGACAGGTCGCTCAGACATTACCGAGAAGTCTCTCACGACCCGGCCCGCCCGCGTCGAGGCGCGGGCGAACCGGCGTCGAAACGCCCTTCCCGGGAAAAGCGCAGTACGGCCCGCTCAGCGCAGGTCGTAGACACGCTTGTGCTTGCCGGTGCTGCGCTCGAGGGTTCCGGGTTCGACGATCAGAACGCTCACGCTGGACCCGATCAGGTCCTTGATCCGGTGGATCAGCAGCGCGGCGGCGATGTCGGAGGATGCGTTGGTCGCGTGCTCGTGCCGTTCGATCCGCACGGTCAGCTCGTCCATTCGGTTCGGCCGGGTCAGTTCGATCACGAAGTGCGGGGAGAGGTGCTCGATGCCGAGCACGATCTCCTCGATCTGGGTCGGGAACAGGTTGACGCCGCGAAGGATGATCATGTCGTCGTTGCGGCCGGTGATCTTCTCCATCCGGCGCATGCCGGGGCGGGCGGAGCCGGGCAGCAGGCGGGTCAGGTCGCGGGTGCGGTAACGGATGACCGGGAAGGCCTCCTTGGTCAGCGACGTGAACACGAGCTCGCCCTGGGTCCCGTCCGGGAGCACCAGGCCGGAGTCGCCGTCGATGATCTCGGGCAGGAAGTTGTCCTCCCACAGGTGGGGGCCGTCCTTGGTCTCGATGCACTCGTTGCCGACGCCCGGGCCCATGACCTCGCTGAGGCCGTAGATGTCGAGGGCGTCGAAGTCGAGGCGGTCTTCGAGCTCGAGGCGCATCTGGTTGGTCCACGGCTCGGCGCCGAGCACGCCGGCCTTGAGGCTGGACGAGCGCGGGTCCATGCCGGCCGCGACCATGGCATCCGTGATGGTGAGGAGGTAGCTGGGGGTGGACATGATCACGTCGGGCTGGAAGTCCTGGATCATCTTGACCTGCTTGTTGGTCTGCCCGCCGGACATCGGGATCGTGGTGGCGCCGAGCGCCTCGATGCCCGCGTGCGCGCCGAGCCCGCCGGTGAACAGGCCGTAGCCGTAGGCGTTGTGCACGCGCATGCCGGGGCGCACGCCCGAGGCGCGGAGGCTCCGCGCCACCAGGCCGGCCCACATCTTGAGGTCGTTCTTGGTGTAGCCGACGACGGTCGGCAGCCCGGTGGTGCCGGAGGAGGTGTGGATGCGGGCGACCTGGTCCATCGGCACCGCGAACATGCCGAACGGGTAGGAGACGCGCAGGTCGTCCTTCGTGGTGAACGGCAGCAGCGACACGTCATCCAGGGTGCGGATGTCATCGGGGTGCACGCCGACCTCGTCGAACTTGCGGGTGTAGAGCGGCACGTTCTGGTACGCGAGGCGCACGGTCTTCTGCAGCCGGGTCAGCTGCAGCGCCTGCAGCTCGTCCCGGGACATGCGCTCTTCCAGGTCGAGTTCATCCTGGGCCGGAGCGTGCAAGCGGGTCTTGGTCATCGTTGACATGAGGCCTCCTGGTGGAAGTGAATTAGTGAGCGGCGGTGCCGGGGAGAGGAAAATTGGTGGTGCGGCTGCGGCCGCGGAATTCCGCGATCGGCACGTTGTGCTCGGTGGCGACCCGCACGTCGTAGAGGCCGGAGCGGCCGCTCTTGGTGCGCAGCACGGCGGTCGCGGTCAGGGTCTGCCCGACGGTGGTCGGCTTCAGGAAGGTGATGTCGGCGCCCGACGCGAGCGTCACGTGGTGGTCGTCGTTGCAGGCGATCGCGAACGCGGTGTCGGCCAAGGCGAAGACGATCCCGCCGTGGGTGACATCGAATCCGTTCATCATGTCGTCCCGCAGGAGCATGGACACGACGGCCCGGCCCGGCTCGGATGCGTGCACGACCATCCCGAGAGCGGCGGACGCCCGGTCGTTCATCATCATTGCCCCGTTGGAGGGAGGTGGAGCATCCGTCATGTGGTTCTCCTCATTGAGTTCCGTGTGAATTGAGTTCCGTGTGCCGCAACCGCAACACGTGGTTGTGGGGCTAGTAGGGAAACCATATACTAACTGAACGATCGGTTGGTAAAACTTCGCCAAGCCCAGGAGTCAAAGATGACAATCCCGCCAGTTCCCTACGCTATCGCCCCGGAGAGTACCGACGCGGTCTCCGCCGAGGAACAGCAGTTCAACGACCTGATTGCCGCCGATTCACGAATCGAGCCGCGCGATTGGATGCCGGAGGGCTATCGCAAGACCCTCATCCGGCAGATTTCCCAGCACGCGCACTCCGAGATCATCGGGATGCAGCCGGAAGGCAACTGGATCACCCGGGCGCCCAGCCTGAAGCGCAAGGCGATCCTGCTGGCCAAGGTGCAGGATGAGGCCGGTCACGGTCTCTACCTCTACTCCGCCGCGCAGACCCTCGGCATCAGCCGCGACCTGATGACCGAGCAGCTGATTGCCGGCAAGGCCCGCTACTCGTCGATCTTCAACTACCCGAGCCCCACCTGGGCCGACATGGGCTCGATCGGCTGGCTCGTCGACGGCGCCGCGATCTGCAACCAGGTGCCGCTGTGCCGGGCGTCCTACGGCCCGTACGGCCGCGCCATGGTGCGCATCTGCAAGGAAGAGTCCTTCCATCAGCGCCAGGGCTTCGAGATCCTGCTCGAGCTGATGAACGGAACGCCCGCCCAGCGCGAGATGGCCCAGGAATCGGTCAACCGCTGGTACTGGCCGGCCCTGCAGATGTTCGGACCGCCCGACGACGACTCGCCCAACTCGGCGCAGTCGATGGCCTGGAACATCAAGCGGTTCTCCAACGACGAACTGCGCCAGCGCTTCGTCGGAATGCTCGTGCCGCAGGCCGAGGTGCTCGGCGTCACGCTGCCGGACCCGGACCTGCGCTGGAACGAAGAAAAAGGTGTGTACGACATGGGTGAAATCGACTGGACCGAATTCCACGAGGTCCTCGCGGGCCGCGGGCCGGCGAATGCGCGGCGCCTCCAGCGCCGCCGCGACGCACACAACGAGGGCCAGTGGGTGCGTGAGGCTGCTGCCGCGTACGCCGCGAAGCAGGCCGTGAAGGCGGTCGCATAATGAGCGCTCCCGGTGCATCCGAGAAGGAGATCTGGCCCCTCTGGGAGGTTTTCGTGCGCTCCAGCCGCGGAATCAGCCACACCCACGTGGGCTCCCTGCACGCCCCCGACGCCACCCTCGCGGTGCGCAACGCCCGTGACCTCTACACCCGCCGCAACGAGGGTGTCTCGATCTGGGTCGTGCCCGCCGACGCGATCACCACGAGCGACCCGGATGCCAAGGGTGCGTTCTTCGAATCGCCCGCCGGCAAGAACTACCGCCACGCCAGCTACTACACGAAGAGTGAAGGGGTGAAGCACCTGTGAGCGACACCATCGAGCAGGACGCACGCGGCCACGTCGACGTCGATCAGGTCGAGCTCTCCGCCGAACTGGTCGAAGCGGCATCCGTCGCCTCGCACGACGTCGCAGAATACGCGCTCTGGCTGGGCGACGACTCCCTGGTTCTGGCCCAGAACCTGGGCTGGTGGATCTCCCGCGCCCCTGAACTGGAAGAGGACATCGCCCTCGGCAACATCGCCCTGGACCTGATCGGGCACGCCCGTTCGCTGCTGCACTACGCCGGCGCCGAATCGGACCGCACCGAGGACGACCTGGCCTACTGGCGCGACGAACCCCAGTGGCGCTCCGCGCACCTGTTCGAACAGCCCAACGGCGACTTCGCCCACACGATCGCCCGACAGTTCATCGCCGCGCACTACCTGTTCGAGCTGTACAGCGCTCTGATGGAGTCGACGGATGCGACGCTCGCCGCGATCGCCGCGAAGGCGGTCAAGGAGGTCGACTACCACCGCGACCACTCCATCCAATGGGTGCTGCGCCTCGCGCAGGGCACCGAGGAATCCCGCCGGCGCATGATCACGGGCCTCTCCGACCTGTGGCCGTTCGTCGAAGAGCTCTTCGTCGACGAGCCGCTGATCGACCGGCTCGAGGGCGTCGCCGTTCGACCGTCCACCCTGGAGGCCACGGTTCTGGCCGCCATGCTCCCCGTCCTCGCCGAAGCCGAGCTCGAGGTTCCCCGCGGCTTCATCTCCTCCGGGGGCGGCCGCCGCGGCGACCACTCCGAGAACCTCGGGCCGCTGCTCGCCGAGATGCAGGTGCTGGCCCGGGCGCACCCCGACGCGAAATGGTAGACGTGGCATCGATCGCCCGTCCGCGCCCGAGCGACGCGGCCTCGCAACGGGCCTGGGACATCGCCGCCGAGGTCTGCGACCCCGAGGTGCCCGTGCTCACGATCGAGGACCTCGGCGTGCTGCGGTCGGTCGCCGTGACCGCGGACGGCACCCACGTCATCCTGACGCCGACCTACAGCGGATGCCCGGCGATGGAAGCCATGCGCGACGACGTCACCACGGCGCTCACCGGCGCCGGCTATGACAACGTCACCGTGGAGCTCGTGCTCTCCCCGGCCTGGACCACCGACTGGATGAGCGAAGAGGGCAAGGCGAAGCTGGTCAGCTACGGCATCGCCGCTCCGACCGGTCACTCCGGCGTGCGCCCGACCGGCACCGTCCGGCTCCAGCTCGCGGTCAAGTGCCCGCGCTGCTCCTCACTGAATACGCGGGAACTCGCCCGCTTCGGTTCGACGTCGTGCAAGGCACTCTACGAGTGCCGCGACTGCCTCGAACCGTTCGACTACTTCAAGGTGTTGTAACCATGGCCGCACTCAATCTGGGCAGTACCGATTCCCGAACGACCGTCACCGTCCTCGACGAGGGCTCCGACGAGGGCGCCCCCGCCGCGGGCACGAAACGCCGCGCCCGGTTCCATACCCTGACCGTGGCCGACGTGCGCCAGCTCACCCAGGACAGCGTCGAGGTGACCTTCGCGGTCCCCGAGGAGCTGCAGGGGGAGTTCGACTACGACCCCGGGCAGCACCTGGCCCTCCGCGCCACCATCGACGGCCGCGAGCTGCGCCGCAGCTACTCGATCTGCCGCCCCCGCGCGGTGGGATCGGTCAGCGTCGCCATCAAGCGCGACCTCGGCGGCGTCTTCTCCAGCTGGGCGAACACCGAACTGCGCGCCGGGGACCAGATCGACGTGATGAGTCCGCAGGGCACCTTCACCACCGCCCTGGACTCCCTCGACGACAAGCACATCGTCGGCATCGCCGCCGGCAGCGGCATCACGCCGCTGATGTCGCTCGCGCACACGGTGCTCGAACGCTCCGACAGCTCGCGCTTCACCCTCGTCTACACGAACCGCACCGCACTCGACGTGATGTTCCTCGACGAACTCGCCGACCTCAAGGACAAGTACCCGGCCCGGCTGGCACTGCACCACGTGCTCTCCCGCCAGACCCGGTCCTCGTCGCTGCTTTCCGGCCGGATCGACGAGGAGAAGCTGCGCCTGATGCTGGCCAACATTATCCGTCCCGCCGCGGTCGACGAGTGGTTCCTCTGCGGCCCGTTCGAGCTGGTGCAGCTGTGCCGGGACACCCTGGAGAGCGTGGACGTCGAGCCGAGCCACATCCGGTTCGAGTTGTTCACGACCGGGGAGCCGACGCACGCCTCCGGCGACACCGGGCGGCCGGTCATCGTCGGGATCGGCGACAAGACCTTCGAGATCGAGTTCACCCTCGACGGCGAGAGCGCCACGGTGACCACGCCGGTCAACGCGCACGAGAGCATCCTGAACGCCGCCCTGCGCGTGCGCCCCGACGTCCCGTTCGCCTGTGCCGGGGGAGTGTGCGGCACCTGCCGCGCCAAGCTCGTCAGCGGTGACGTCACGATGACCGAGAACTACGCCCTGGAGCCCGACGAGATCGCCCGCGGCTACGTGCTCACCTGCCAGTCGCACCCCACGACCGACAAGGTCGTCGTCGACTACGACGTATAGCGCCCGTTGGAGCGCCAGCAGAAGCGCGCGTTGAAGCGCTAATAAATAGGTACGGCGCGCAAGCGCAGAAAGCGGTTCCCGTGATCGATCTGACCATCACGGACGACGTTGCCTACGTCGTCCTGAACGCCCCGGACAAGTTGAACGCCCTCGACCAGGCGGCCCTGGCCGACCTCGAGGCCGCCTACGAGACCGCGGAGGCGGCGGGTGTGCGCGCCCTCGTGCTGCGCGGCGAGGGGCGGGCGTTCTGCGCCGGCCGCGACATCTCGGGCGTCGACCCGCGCGACGACGACGTGATGGGTTTCCTGGGGGGACTCGTCACCCCGCTGTTGCAGCGGATGAGCGCGTTCCCGGCCCCCACCTTCGCCGCCGCGCACGGGGCGTGCCTCGGCGTGGGCCTCGGGCTGCTGATCGCCACGGATGTCGTCTACGTCGCCGACACCGCGAAGATCGGGTCCCCGTTCGCGAACCTCGGCGCCACCCTCGACTCGGGCGGGCACGCCCTGTTCGTGGAGCGGCTCGGCGCGCATCGCACGCTCGACCTGATCTACTCAGGCCGCCTCATGTCGGGAGCGGAGGCCGTGGCCTCCGGCCTGTTCAGCCAGGTCTTCCCGGCCGACCAGGTCACGGATGCCACGGAGCGGGCCGCCGAGCGGGCCGCGCATGGTGCGACGCAGGCGTTCCTCGCCAGCAAGGAACTGGTGCGCGCCCTCCGGGACGATCGCCTCGGTCTCTGGCAGAGTGTCGCGGCGGAGAACCGGGCCCAGGCGGCGCTCTGCGACACCGCGGACTATCGCGAGGGCTTTGCCGCCTTCCAGCAGAAGCGCAAGCCCGTCTTCACCGGCCGCGACTGACCCCGCTCACCCCGCTCACCCCGCTCACCCCGCTCACCCCGCTCACCCTAACCGCCAGACCCGATGTCGTGTGAACCAATTCGACGGAGATTTTGCGTTAAAAAGGGTTTCCGGAGGTGTTCGGGGCAATTTTTGGCAAAATCTCCGTCGAATTCGTTAGTTGCCCGTGCCCGGCGGGCCTAAATGCCGGCCGCGTTCAGAGGCCGCGACTGACCGGATCATCCCCGCGCGTCCCGGCCACGCGCGTCCTACGCCGCTGCGCTGGTGGCACGCCATGCGCGAAGCGGCGCAGCACCCGCGTAGCCCCCCCCGGCGCCTGACGACGGATGCCCCGGGCGAGAACAGAGGAGGGGTGCGCATCCGCAGATGCGCACCCCTCCTCCTTCGAGCTCGCGTGCGTTGCCGTAGTGGGCAGCCCGCGCTTCGCAACCGGCCCGCTACGCGGCCGCGCCGCCCAGGTACGCGTTGTGCACCTCGGGCAGTTCCACCAGTTCGGCCGGCGTCCCCGTGAGCGCCACCCGTCCTCGGTGCATGACGACCGCGCGATGCGCGATCTTGAACGAGGCGCGCACGTTCTGTTCCACGAGGAGCACCGCGAGCTGCTTCTCGACGCAGAGCCGGGAGAGCACCTCCATGATCTCGGCGACCACCTTCGGCGCCAGTCCGATCGACGGCTCGTCCAGCATGATCGCGGTCGGGTCGGCCATCAGGCCGCGCCCGATGGCCACCATCTGCTGCTCGCCGCCCGAGAGCGTACCGGCGGCCTGACCCATGCGGGTCCGCAGCCGGGGGAACAAATCGAGGATCGACTCGACGTCACCGTTGCCCTTCTTCGTCCAGGCGCCCAGCATCAGGTTGTCACGCACCGAGAGGGTGGGGAAGCAGAGCCGGTTCTCGGGCACGTGGGTCAGGCCGAAGCCCGCCATCTTCTCCGAGGGCTTGCCGGTGATCGTGCGGCCCTCGAGGGTCACGCTGCCCGCGGTGGGCCGGATCTGGCCGCTCACGGCCCGCAGCAGGGTCGTCTTGCCGGCCCCGTTCGAACCAACGACGGCCACGATTTCCCCGCGCGCCACCTCGAAGGAGACCTGGTGCAGCACCGCGAGCTTCCCATAGCCGGCGTCGAGGCCGGAAACGATTAGCGTCATGCGTGCTCCTCCAACTCGATCAGTTCCGCTTCGGCCTCATCGAGGTCCGTGCCCAGGTAGGCCACCACGACGGCCGGGTCGTTGCGAACCGACTCCGGGTCTCCGTGTGCGATGAGCACGCCGTCGTCGAGAACCGCGACGTGGTCAGCGAGGCTCATCACCTGCGCCACATCGTGCTCGACGAGCACGATCGTGAGCCCGGCGGCCCGCAACCGCCGCAGCAGCTCGGCCATCACGTCGCGTTCCGCGCCGGACAGGCCGGCCATCGGCTCGTCGAGCAGCAGCAGGGCCGGCTCGGCGGCCAGGGCCCGGCAGACCTCCATGATGCGCTGCTTGCCGAACGAGAGGTCCGAGGCCGAGTCGTCCGCGGCATCCGTCAGCCTCATCGACGCCAGGATCTCGTAGGACGCGGCGCGGTGGGCGCTCTGCTCGCTCGATTGCAGTCCCAGCATGCCGCGGAGCACGCCGGCGCTGCCCTTGCGATACCGGCCCATGTACACATTGCCGACGACATCCGTCGACGTGAACACCTGCAGGTTCTGGAACGTGCGGGTCAGCCCGTGCGCGGCGGCCACGTGCGGTTTGCGGCCGGAGATGACCTGACCGAGGAACGTGACCGTGCCGGAAGTCGGGGTCAGGGCACCGGAGATCATGTTGAAGCAGGTCGTCTTCCCGGCACCGTTGGGCCCGATCAGACCCAGGATGCTGCCGGCCGGCACAGAGAGGCTGACATCGTTGACAGCGACGACACCCCCGTAGCGCTTGGTGAGGCCGGAGATCACGAGGATCGGCTCGCCGGCCGCGACCGGAGTGCTGACCGCCGGGAGCTGCGGGATCGTCGTGTCGTCCTCAGCGGCGTGCGCATGCGCGTCGACGGGCGGGCGCTTCCCCCCGAACGGCAGCTTCTGCCACAGGGTGGTCGCGGCCTGGAAGAGGCCGCCGGGGAGCAGCAGGATCACCAGGATCAGCACGATGCCGTAGCCGAGCAGCTGCACCTCGCCGGTGGCGCCGGGGAAGATGGCCGGGATGATGTCGCGCATGCCCTCGCCGAGGAACTGAACGAGGAAGGCGCCGGCGACGGCGCCCCAGACCGATCCGAGGCCACCGATGACGACCATCAGCAGGATCGAGACCGACAGGTGGAATTCGGAGGTCGACGGGCTCACGATCGCGACCTGGTACGCGTAGAAGACGCCGCCGAGGCCGGCGAACCCGGCGGAGAGCACGAAGACCTTCAGCCGCAGGGCGTAGGTGTTGACGCCGAGGCTCTCGGCGGCGAGTTCGGAGTCGTTGACGGCCGAGAGGGCGCGACCGGCGCGGCTGCGGGTGAGGTTGAGGGCCAGGATCAGCCCGATCACCACGAACGGCGTCACGAACCAGAGGAAGAACCCGTTGTTGTCGATCGGGATCCCGAAGACCGTGGGCCGCGAGATGCCGTAGATGCCCGTGGTGCGTCCGGTGACGTCCCATTCGCGCACGCCGATCATCACGATGAAGCCCAGTCCCAGGGTCGCCAACGCGAGGTAGTGGCCGCGCAGGCGCATCAGCGGAAGGCCGACGAGCAGGGCGACCAGCATCGCGGCGAGGACGCCGATGGTGGCCGCGACCGGACCGGGCAGATCGAGCTTGGTCAGCAAGATCGCGTGCGTGTACGCACCGATCGCGAAGAACGCGGCCTGCCCGAGGCTGACCTGCCCGGCCAGGCCCATCAGCAGGTTGAGCCCGATGGCCGGCAGGGCGAAGATCATCGCGAACACGACGATGTTCATGACCGAGGAACTGGCCGTGAAGGGGACCACGATCATCAGAACGACGAGGACGCCGCAGCCGATGAGCATGCTCTTGTTGTTCATCCAGAAACGGGCTCCGGGGGAGCGCATCCCGGCGGGGACCGGTGTGGTTGCATGTGTCATTTCGCTACACCCTGACCGCTGTGGGCTTGAGAACGAGGCCCTGGGGACGGACGACGAGCACAAGGATGAGGATGAGGAAGGCGGCGCCGTCCCTCAGGCCGGATGCGACATAGCCGGCCACGTAGGCCTCGATCATGCCGAGCAGGAGTGCCCCGACGATCGCCGCACGGAAGGAGACGAATCCGCCGAGGACGGCGGCGACGAAGCCCTTGAGCCCGAGCAGCACGCCACCGGACCAGAGGGAGAGGTAGATCGGGGAGGCCACCACACCGGCGACCGCCCCGACGAATCCTGCAATCGCGAACGCCAGCACCGACGCGGCAACGGGGGAGATCCCCACGATGCGCGCCGCGACGGGCTGCTCCGCACACGCCCTCAACGCCTTGCCCCAGCGGGACTTCTCGTAGAAGAGCACGATTCCCCCGCCGACCACGACGAGGGCGCCGATCATCCAGAATTCCTGCGAACGGATGCTCACGCCACCGATCAGGATGTTGGTCCCCGGGAACAGGGGCACCCCCTTGGCCTCCGGACCCCAGGCCAGCAACATGATCGCCTGCAGCAGCGTGGAGACGCCGAGGGTCAGGATGATGGACGTGAGCGGAGTCAGCTTCTTCACCCTCGCGATGATCAGCCGTTCCATCGCGATGGCCACGAGGGTCACCGTGAGGATGGCGACCAGCACCCCGAGGAAGAGGGGCATGCCCGCCGCGACGAGCCAGGCGGAGCCCAGGCCGGCCAGCATCGCGAACTCGCCCTGGGCGATGTTGATGACGTGGCGCACGGTGTAGACGGCGATCAGCCCGACGGCGAGCAGGGCGTACACAGATCCCTGTGAAAGCCCTGCCACCGTCAGTTGCAGGAAATCAGTGAGCACAATCAGTCCTTGAGGAGGTTCCAGCGACCATCCTCGGCCTCAGCCAGGATGAGGGCGGAGGCGTCAAGGCCGGAGTGGTTCTTCGCGGTCATCTTGAAGACCCCCGAGATGCCGGTCCACTTGGCGGTCTCGAGCTCGGTGCGCAGGGCCTCGGGGTCGGTGCCGACCGCGTCGATCGCGTTCACGGCGATGTGCCAGGCGTCGAATGCGTGGCCGGCGAAACCGGAGGGCTGCTCGCTGTAGGCCTTGCTGTAGTCCGCCTTGAACTGGTCGATGACCGTGCTCTGGGGGTTGTCGGCAGCCAGCTGGTCGGCTACGAGCAGGCGGCCCATCGGGGCGATGACGCCGTTGGCGGCGTCACCGGCAGCGTCGAAGAACGCCTGGTTCGAGATGCCGTGCGAGTGGTAGACCGGCTTGTTCACGCCGAGCTGCACGTAGGCCTTCTGGGCCAGGCCGGCGGAGGGGTTGATGCCCCAGATGATGACGGCGTCCGCGTCCGAGCCGCGCACATTGGTCATCTGCGGGGTGAAGTCGGTGGCGCTCGGCTCGAAGGCCTCCGTCATGACGAGGGTGATGCCGCGCTCGGCGCCGAGCTTCGTGATGTAGTCCGCGACCCCTTCGCCGAATCCGGTGGCGTCGCGAACGAGGGCGAGCTTGGTGTAGCCCTTGGCCTTGGCGTCGTCGAGGATGCGCTCGATCACCACCACGTCGTTCTGCGCGGTCTTGAAGACCCACTGGGAGCCCTCGACGATGGCGATGTTGGCGGCGACGGAGATCATCGGGACCTTCGCGGCTTCGGCGATGGGGCGCATGGCCAGGCTGGGCCCGGTGCGTGAGGCGCCGATGATGAGGTCGACCTTGTCGCTCTCGATCAGCTTGCTGGTGGCCTTGGCCGCGCCGTCTTCGGTCGACTGGTTGTCGACGATCGTGAGCTCGACGTCGCGGCCGTCGATGCCGCCGTCGGCGTTGAGCTGCTTGGCCAGCATGGTGAGGGTGTTCTGCTCGGGGACGCCGAGGCTGGCGCCGACGCCGGTGACGTCGAGAACGGCGCCGATCTTGATCGGCTCTGCCTCCGCGGCGGGGTCGGCGTCAGCCGTTCCCCCGAGGTTCGAGGTGCTGCATCCGGCCAGCGCAAGGGCTGTGACGACGGCAATCGGCGCGATGAAACGCAGACGAGACTTCTTCATTGGAATCTCCTTCAGAGGAACAGATAATTAGTGACCGACCAGTCGTTCACTAATTCAGGTGTGGCCTGACAGTATCGTGGCGCCATCGTTCGGGGCAAGGGTCTCGGACGTACTCGTTGGTAACGAGTGGGTGACGTTCCGCGCCGTCAGGCCAGGGCGAGCATGCCGGCCGCCGCCAGTGCCAGCGCCAGGCCCAGCCACTGAACCGGGGCGATCCGTTCCCGGAGCACCACGGCGGCGAGCAGGATCGTGCCGGCCGGATACATGGCCGTCAATACGCTCATCACGCTCAGATCACCGGCACGGATGCCCAGCAGCAGCAGGAAATTGGCGACCACATCGACCACGCCGCAGGCGGCCGCGAGGCGCAGGCCTATGAACAGGG
The DNA here is from genome assembly GCF_004403275.1 of Cryobacterium sp. TMT4-10. NCBI lineage: Bacteria > Bacillati > Actinomycetota > Actinomycetes > Micrococcales > Microbacteriaceae > Cryobacterium > Cryobacterium sp. TMT4-10. Next base: position 28,125 of record NZ_SOGU01000088.1, on the reverse strand, counting down.
TCGACCGGCGGTGGGACGTGGCGTCGGCATTCGTCTGGGTGTCGGCACTGGCATTCGCGATCGCGTCGCCTCCCGCCTCGCCGGTCGTCGCCGGCAGGGTCCCGGCGACCGTGAGCGCGCGGCGCCGGCGCAGCGCGACCAGGGCAAGCAGCCCGACGACGGCGAACATGATCGACCCGTTCACCGCGCGGTTCAGCACCAGTGGAACGAGTCCGCTGTCCTCGGGAGTCAGGTCGATCATGATCATGAAGGCGCCGATCATGGCTCCCGAACCCAGTGCCATCAGCACGCCGATCAGGCTCGGCCGCACTGCGCCGCGCTCCGGCACGAAGCCAACGAGCACAACCGCGAGCAGGGCGAGACCCAGCGCCCAGTAGCCGATCGGAGCCAGCCGGTCGCCGCCCGCGAGCCCCACGGTCGCCGGCACCACCGCCGACACCACGGCGGTGAGGGGGGAGAGGATGCTCATCGGCCCGATCGCGAGGCAGGCGTAGAGCAGGGAGATGGCGATGGCGCCGCTGACTCCGGACGCCGCGCCCCAGAGCACGGCCTCGGCCGACCAGGCTCCGCCCACGAACGGCAGGAAGAGCAGCAGGGCGACCAGCCCCGAGGTCGCCGCGACCGCCGTCGCCAGCACCGAACTGATGCGCTTGGCGGCCAGGCCGCCCAGGAAGTCGGCGCTGCCGAAAATGAGCGCGCCGGTCAGGCCCAGAACAGCGGTAAGCATAGAACCAGAGCCTACCGATCGGAGGCCCATGCCGCCGCCCGCGGCGGCTTAGGCTCGAGTAATGCGAAGAAACAAGGTTCAGCGCCGATCTGTCCGAGTGCTCCTGGGTGCCGGCCTGGTCGCGGCGGCGCTGGGCTGGTCGGCCTCCCCGGCGCTCGCGCACAACGATGCGGTCGAGTACTCGCCGGTGGAGGGCGCGGTCGTCACCGAGCAGCCCGGGATGTTCCGGGTGACGACGAACGACGAGTTGGTCGACCTGGGCGAGGGTTCCGGTCGCGCCATGGCGATCAGCGGTCCGGCGGACGCGACCACGCCGCTGTACTACGGCGACGGCTGCGTCACGCTGGCCGGTCCCAGCATCGAGACCACGGCCCAGCTCGGGCAGCCGGGCGAATACACCGTCACCTGGCAGGCGGTGTCGGCCGACGGGCATCCGGTGTCCGAGGAGTATTCGTTCACCTGGCAGCCGGCCGAGGGGCAGGCCCTGGCGGCCGGGTCTGCGGCGGTGCCGACCTGCGGCCAGGCCGCCGGGTCGACGGATGCCACAGCCGCTCCGGCCGAGCCCGGGGGCACCGTTCCCGACGCCGCCTGGATCTCCGCCGCTGCCGCCGCAGTGGTCCTCGCCGGGGCCGTCGCCCTCTTCGCGATCCGCCGCCGCACCCGGCGCACACCATGATCGCCCGCGCAGCCCGAATAGCACGTCACTCCTGTCGGCTCCTGGGCGGCCGTGTCGGAGGTCGCAGGTAGAGTTACCGGGTGAGTTGGAACGCCGAAATACCGTGGGATCCTGACGAGTTCGAACCACCCGACGAGTTCGACGCACCCCCGCCACCCGACGGCTATTCCGGCGGCGCGACCGCGTGGGAGTCCGCCCCGGCAGGCCTGGGCGGCGCCGGCCCGGCCCCCCAGCGTCCGGCGGTCGCCCCGCCGCGCCGCGCCTCCGCGAAATTCGGGACCGCCGCCGAGGCGCTGCACACCGTCTTCGGCTACGACTCCTTCCGCGGCGAGCAGGCCGCGATCATCGACCAGTTGATCGGCGGCGGTGACGCGGTCGTGCTGATGCCCACCGGCGGCGGCAAGAGCCTCTGCTACCAGATCCCCTCCCTGGTGCGCGAGGGAACCGGCATCGTCATCTCGCCGTTGATCGCGCTGATGCAGGACCAGGTCGACGCGCTGACCGCGGTCGGCGTGCGCGCCGCATTCCTCAATTCCAGCCAGGATGCCGCCGCCCGCGGCCAGGTCGAACGCGATTACCTCGCCGGCAACCTCGACCTGCTCTACGTCGCCCCCGAGCGGCTCTCCTCCGAAGCCACGAAACGCTTCCTCGACCGCGGCACCATCGCCTTGTTCGCCATCGACGAGGCACACTGTGTCTCCCAGTGGGGGCACGACTTCCGTCCCGACTACCTGGCCCTGTCCGAGCTCGCCGACCGCTGGCCCGACGTACCCCGCATCGCCCTCACCGCCACGGCCACCGACGCCACCCACAAAGAGATCACCACCCGCCTGCAGCTGGGTGAGGCCCGCCACTTCGTCGCCAGCTTCGACCGGCCGAACATCCAGTACCGCATCGTCGGCAAGGCCGAGCCGCGCAAGCAGCTGCTCGCCTTCATCAAGGCCGAGCACCCCACGGATGCCGGCATCGTCTACGCCCTCAGCCGCAAGACCGTCGAGGCGACCGCCGACTTCCTGCGGCAGAACGGTCTCAACGCCCTGCCGTACCACGCGGGCCTGGACCAGGGTCTGCGCGCCCGCACCCAGTCCCGGTTCCTCCGCGAAGACGGCGTGATCATCGTCGCCACCATCGCGTTCGGGATGGGAATCGACAAGCCGGATGTGCGCTTCGTCGCCCACATCGACCTGCCCAAGTCGGTCGAGGGTTACTACCAGGAGACCGGCCGCGCCGGCCGCGACGGCCTGCCCTCCACCGGTTGGCTCGCCTACGGCCTGCAGGACGTCGTGCAGCAGCGCCGCATGATCGACGAGTCGCCCGGAGACCTCGGGCACCGCCGCAAACTCTCCGCGCACCTCGACGCGATGCTCGCGCTCTGCGAGACCGTGAGCTGCCGCCGGGTGAACCTGTTGCGCTACTTCGGCCAGTCCAGCGAACCCTGCGGCAACTGCGACACCTGCCTCGAGCCCCCCGTCGGCTGGGACGGCACCGTCCCCGCCCAGAAACTGCTCTCCACCGTGGTGCGCCTGCTCCGGGAGCGCAACCAGCGCTTCGGCGCCGGCCAGCTGATCGACATCCTGCGCGGCAAGGTCACCCCGCGCACCACCCAGCACAGCCACGACCAGCTGGCCACCTGGGGGATCGGCGCCGACCTCAGCGACCAGCAGTGGCGCGGCGTCGTGCGGCAGTTGCTGGCCCAGGGCTTCCTGGCCACCTCCGGCGAATACGGCACCCTGGTGCTCACGGATGCCGCGGCCGAGGTTCTCGCGGGCCGCCGCACCGTGGAGCTCCGTACCGAGCCCGAACGCGCCGCCCGCCCGGCCGCCGGCGTGCGCAAGGGTGCGGCGAAGGCGGCCGCGGCCGATCTCAGCCCGGAACAGGGCACGCTGTTCGAGGCGCTGCGGGTCTGGCGCTCCGCCCAGTCCAAGGAGCAGGGCGTGCCCGCGTACATCGTCTTCGGCGACGCCACCCTGCTCGCAATCGCCGCGACCCGGCCGGTCTCCCTGGCCGACCTGGACGGCATCTCCGGCGTGGGCGCCAAGAAGCTGGAAGCATACGGTTCCGCCATCCTCGAGGTCGTCGCGGCCGGCGCCTGACCCGCGTCGCCGCTGCACCGATCCCGGTCCTGCCGTGAACCGGCGAAATGGCGCCGGACCGAGTAGAACTGAGTCATGGACTGGACCGAGTACTTCGACACGCAGACCGGCCGGCCGCCGCGGTCGGTGCTGCTGCGCACCCTGGGCCTGCGCGGCGACTCGGGGCCGGGCACCGCGGTCGACCTGGGCTGCGGTGAGGGCACCGAGACCCGGCACCTGCTCGCCGCCGGCTGGCGCGTGCACGCGTTCGACGCCGACCCGGGCGCCGAGGCGCGGGTGCGGGGTGCCCTGGACCGCCCCCGGGCCGAGCGCCTGACCTTCCATTCGGCGCGGTTCGAGGACTTCCCCGCGCTTCCCGCCGCCGATCTCGTCTATGCGGGTTTCTCCCTGCCCTTCTGCGACCCGAAAGCGTTCCCCGGGCTCTGGACGGGCATCCGCGGAGCCCTGAACCCGGGCGCCTGGTTCGCCGGCGAGTTCTTCGGCCCCCACGACGCCTGGGCCGGTCGCGCCGACATGAACTTCCACGACCGGGAAGGGGTCGATGCCCTGCTGGCCGGCCTGGACCTCGTCGACGTGATCGAAGACGACCGCCCCGGCCAGTCCGCGTTCGGTCCCCGGCACTGGCACGTCTTCCACGTCATCGCCCGCGCCTGACCCTGCCCCCACGCCCAGCCCGGCTCTAACCAATTCGACGGAGATTTTGAGTTAAAACCACGTTTTCGGCCATTTCTGGGTTCGTTTCGGCAAAATCTCCGTCGAATTGGTTCGGGCGGGAGGGCGCCGGAGGGGAGCCCTAACCCGCCCCGTTTGTGGGTATGGGTGAAGCCAGGCCGGTAAGCATTGTGGGGAAGCTACAAGACGGATGCCGCGCCGAGCATGCTTTGTTGTAGCCCCGTCACGCACTATTTCCCCCGCTTGCACGAGCGACCTAACGTATAAGAAAATTTCGAGTTCGCGCGAAGACGAAGGACCAATGATGGTTGACACTGCCCAGCGCTCCAGCAACAAGACCCCCGCCCGCCCCACGGGAACCCCTGCCGTGACCCCCGGCGTCGACACCGGCCCGGTGCTGATCGCCGGCCAGTCCGGCGCTCCCACGATTGACCTGGAGTCGCTGAACCGGCGGCTCCTCGGCACCTGGGCGGACGTGCGCCTGAAGGCCCGCGAGCTCACCGCCCGCCCCGACCTGCAGCGGATCGAAGGCCAATCCATGGCCGAGCACCGTGCGCGCGTGCTGGGTCAGCTCAAAATCCTCGCCGAGAACGGACACGTGCACCGCGCGTTCCCGGCCCACCTCGGCGGCGCCGACGACCACGGCGGCAACATCGCCGGGTTCGAGGAGCTGGTCACGGCCGACCCGAGCCTGCAGATCAAGGCGGGCGTGCAGTGGGGACTGTTCGGGGCTGCGGTGCTGCACCTCGGCACCGGGAAGCACCACGACGCCTACCTGCCGGGCATCATGACGCTGGAGGTGCCCGGCGTGTTCGCGATGACCGAGACCGGCCACGGCTCCGACGTCGCCGCCATCGGCACGACGGCCACCTACGACCCGGCCACGCAGGAGTTCGTCATCGACACCCCGTTCCGCGCGGCGTGGAAGGACTACCTCGGCAACGCCGCCAAGGACGGCATCGCCGCTGTGCTCTTCGCCCAGCTGATCACCGACGGCGTCAACCACGGCGTGCACGCCTTCTGGGTCCCGATCCGCGACGAATCCGGGACGTTCCTGCCCGGCATCGGCGGCGAGGACGACGGTCTCAAGGGCGGCCTGAACGGCATCGACAACGGCCGGCTCCACTTCGACGGGGTGCGCATCCCGCGCGAGAACCTGCTCAACCGCTATGGCGACGTCGCGGAGGACGGCACCTACAGCAGCCCGATCGCCAGCCCCGGCCGCCGCTTCTTCACCATGCTCGGCACCCTCGTGCAGGGCCGCGTCTCGCTCGACGGAGCCGCCACCCAGGCGTCGGCGATGGCCCTGACGATCGCCATCACCTACGGCAGCCAGCGGCGCCAGTTCACGGCCGGCAGCGACACCGACGAAGAGGTCATCCTCGACTACCAGCGCCACCAGCGCCGGCTGCTGCCGCGCCTGGCCACCACCTACGCGCACACCTTCGCCCACGACGAGTTCCTGGTCAAATTCGACCAGGTCTTCAGCGGCACGGCGAGCACGGATGCCGACATCCAGGACCTGGAAACCCTCGCCGCCGCGCTGAAGCCCCTGTCGACCTGGCACGCGCTGGACACCCTGCAGGAGGCCCGCGAGGCCTGCGGCGGGGCCGGCTTCCTGGCCGAGAACCGGCTGGTCGGGCTGCGGGCCGACCTGGACGTGTACGCCACCTTCGAGGGTGACAACAACGTCCTGCTCCAGCTCGTCGCCAAGCGCCTGCTCACCGACTACAGCCGCAGGTTCGCCTCGGCCGGCCCCGGCGTCCTCGCCCGCTACGTCGTGCAGCAGGCTGCGGGCCGCGCCTATCACGGCTCCGGTCTCCGCAGCCTCGCCCAGGTGCTCACCGACTTCGGGTCGACGGCCCGCTCCGTCGGCCACCTCCGGGATGCCGAGGTGCAGCGCGAGCTGCTCACCGACCGGGTCGAGACCATGATCGCGGAGATCGCGGGCAAGCTCCGCCCGGCCGGCAGGCTGCCCGCGAAAGAAGCCGCGGCCCTGTTCAACGCCAACCAGGACCAGCTGATCGAGGCGGCCCGCTCCCACGGGGAGCTGCTGCAGTGGGAGGCCTTCACCCGGGCGGTGGAGACCACTGAGGATGCCGGCACGAAGCAGGTCCTGACCTGGCTGCGCGACCTCTTCGGTCTCGGGCTGCTCGAGAAGCACCTGGCCTGGTACCTGATCAACGGGCGCCTTTCGGCGCGGCGCGCACAGTCGGTGACGTCCTACATCGACCGCATCATCGTGCGACTGCGCCCGCACGCCGTCGACCTGGTCGACGCGTTCGGCTACAGCCCGGAGCACCTCCGGTCCGCGATCGCGAGCGGCGCGGAGCAGGAGCGCCAGGACGAGGCCCGCGACTACTACCGCGGCCAGCGTGCCTCCGGGCAGGCCCCCGTCCCCGAGAAGTCGCACAAGCCCCAGAAGCCCGCCCAGTCCCCGAAGGCCGGCTAGCAGTCCCCGTTCCGGTCGAGAGTGCCCGTTCCGCGGGTCACTCTCGACCGGAACGGGAACCCTCGCCCCGTAGGCTCGGGGGATGCGTACCTTTTATCCCGAGATCGAACCCTACGAAACCGGACTCCTCGAGGTCGGTGACGGGCAGACCATCTACTGGGAGGCATCCGGCAACCCCGACGGAAAGCCGGCCGTGTACCTGCACGGGGGACCGGGCGGCGGGTCGAGCCCCAAGCAGCGCCGCGTCTTCGACCCCGAGAAGTACCGCATCATCCTCTTCGACCAGCGCGGCTGCGGCCAGAGCACGCCGCACGCGAGCGCAGCGGATGCCGACCTCAGCACGAACACGACCTGGCACCTCGTCGCCGACCTCGAGAAACTGCGCGAGCACCTCGGCATCGAGCGCTGGCTCGTCTGCGGCGGCTCCTGGGGCAGCACCCTCAGCCTCGCCTACGCGGAGACGCATCCCGAACGCGTCACCGAACTCGTCCTCCGCGGCATCTTCACGCTCCGTCCGGTGGAGCTCGACTGGTTCTACGAGGGCGGCGCCGCGGCGATCTACCCCGACCTGTGGGAAAGCTTCATCGCCCCGGTCCCGGTGGAGGAGCGCGGCCACCTGATCCAGGCCTACCGGCGCCTGCTGCACGACCCGGACCAGTTCGTGCGCGAACGGGCCGGGATCGCCTGGTCCACCTGGGAATCGTCGACGATCACCCTGCTGCAGCAGCCCGACACGATCGCGCACTTCACCGAACCGGCCTTCGCCGTGGCCTTCGCCCGGATCGAGAACCACTACTTCACCAACTCCGGCTGGTTCGAACCGAACCAGCTCATCCGCGACGCCGACCGTCTGAGGGACATCCCCGGCGTGATCGTGCAGGGCCGCTACGACATGTGCACCCCCGCGTTCACCGCCTGGGACCTGCACCAGAACTGGCCCGAAGCCGACTTCCGGCTGATCCCGGATGCCGGTCACTCCTTCGACGAACCCGGAAACCTGGACGCCATCATCGAGGCAACCGACCGGTTCGCAGGGTAACTTCTTCCCATGACTTTCAACGACAACGCGAACATCGGCGGCGGCCGGGTCAGCAAGCGAGGCCGGAAGACAGGCGTCGCCGTGGGCGGCGGCGGGCTGGGCGTGCTCGCCCTGTTCCTGCTCTCCCAGTTCCTCGGCGTCGACCTGACCGGGCTCGCCGGGGGCGGCCAGTCGGCCGCCGAGCCCGGCAGCGTCTCGAACCTCGCCGAGTGCACGACCGGCGCGCAGGCCAACGCCGACGTGGGATGCCGGATGAAGGGTGCCGCGGCATCCCTCGACACCTACTGGACGGAGGAACTGCCCCTGCTCGGCGTCGCCTACCAGCAGCCGCAGCCGGTCGGGCTGTTCACCGACAGCACGGACAGCGGCTGTGGCGCCGCATCGAGCGCCACCGGCCCGTTCTACTGCCCGCCCGACGCGACCATTTACATCGATACCGCGTTCTTCGACGATCTCCGCACCCGGTTCGGCTCGTCGGGCGGCCCGCTGGCCGAAATGTATGTCGTGGCGCACGAATGGGGCCACCACATCCAGAACCTGGAGGGAACCCTCCAGAAGTCCCAGGACGGGCAGACCGGGGCCGCTTCCAACGCGGTGCGGGTGGAATTGCAGGCCGACTGTTATGCCGGCGCGTGGGCCGGAGCGGCCTCCGAGACCCGGGACGCCGGCGGGGTGCCCTTCCTGAAACCGATCACGGAGGCGCAGATCCAGGATGCGCTCAGCGCGGCATCCGCCGTCGGAGACGACCGCATCCAGGCGGCCACTTCGGGGCAGGTGAACCCGGAGGCTTGGACCCACGGCTCCAGCGCCCAGCGCCAGCGGTGGTTCCAGACCGGCTTCGGCGGCGGCGCCGCCAGCTGCGACACGTTCGCCCCGGCCGACGCGGAGCTGTGACTGCCGCTTCGCCGGCCGGCGCGGGCCGGCCGGCGAAGCGGCAGTCGTTTCAGCTGCACTGGGCTCACTGACCCACTGCCGACAGCTCGAAGCTGTGGCTGGGGGTCGACTTGTAGTTGGAATGCACCTCCACCGCGATGACGTTGGCGCCGGTTCTGAGTGCCGACCCGGGAACGCTGACTGTCACCGAGTTGGCGACCGCGGTGGATGCGGATACCGCCACGGTGGCGTAGGTCGTGGACGTCACGGCGCCGGCGTTGATGTTCTTGCGCAGAACTTCCACTCCGTTGACGTAGGCGACGATGCCGTCGTCAGCGCGCGTGGTGAGCGTCATCGTTGCCACCTTCGTCGCATCGGCCACATCGAATGACTTGCGGTAGTACGACGTGAGCGGCTTGGGATCGGGGGACGTGAGAGTCGTGCCCAGGAGTGCCTGGCCCCAACCGAGCGGCGCCGCACCGGTCGACCACGTGGAGGAGTCGTATTCCGGCGCTTGCCACCCGGCCGGAGGCGCCGTTGCGCCGAACGAGTAGGCCCAGGTCGCACCGGTGTTGACGAATGTCGTCGTCACCGGCTGAGGCTCCGGAGCGGGCGCTGCGGCGACCACGGTGGCCGGTGTGCTGGCGGACCAGTTACCGGCGCTGTCGGCGGCCCGCACGAAGTACTTCGTTCCGACGGCCGCTGCGGGCAGTGTCACGGTGAGCGAGCCTGTCGTCGCAACCACTCGGTCGTCACGGAGCACCTGGTACGACAGCCCGGCGCGGTTGTCGGTGGAACCGCTCCACTTCAGCACATCATTCGCACCCGAGGGCGTTACCGAGAGCCCGGACGGGGCACTGGGAGCCTGCGTGTCATTCTGCGCGAAGCGGACGAAACCGCCTGACCACTGCTTGGCGAAGTTGGACTTCACCGACGCCTCGTAGTCACCGCCGAACCAGGTGACGCCCGTCGAATCGTTGAACAGCGCCCACGCGCCGGCACCGTTTCGCTGGCTGACCATCGGGCTGAACGTCGAGATGGGCTTGCCGGTGACGTTGTCCCACGCACCCGCGCTGCTGATCTTCGTGGCCCGGGTCCAGCCCGTGCCCACCGACGGCCACCGTCGGGCGCCGGCGTAATTCGTGTAGAAGCAGTGGCATCCGCCGTAGACCGTTGTCCCGTCACTGGAGATGGCCTGGAAGTCACCACCCGACTTGCCGACGTTGGTGCTCGTCTCGGTCATGCCCGTTCGGTCGTAGCTGTACAGCATGTGCTCTGACCCGCCGATCCAGACCTTGTCGCCGACTTCCTTGACCGCCTGCTGGTAGTTGGCGGTGCTGGAGAAGTCGATGGTCCAGGGGACGACCGACGCGTCTGCCGCGTTCAGCGCGGCGCCCTTGACGGCCGCGGACGTCTTCGAGGCGGTGAAGTACCCCGCGAAATAGACCCGGTCTTTCTTCGGAGACGCATCGAGCGCCATCACCGTGCCGTTGAACTCGGGGTTCCAGGTGCGGTCGGGGGTTCCGTCCGTGACGGAAACCCGGCCCGCCGCTCGAATGTAGACCGGACTCGTGGCCGAGCCGCCGGTCATATGGGTGAATGTCCCACCGACGTACAGCAAGTTGTCCTGCACGTCCAGGGCACGAACAATCGGCACCCCGCCGCTGAGGTTGTTGATCAGCGTCGTGGTGAAGGTGGTGCTCGTGGCGCCCGTCGCGGGATCCAGGACGACCAGGCCGGCGCGAGCCGCTCCGTTGACCTGCGTGAAATAACCGCCGGCCGCGATCCGCCCGTCCGGCAGCACGGCCAGTGCTTTGACCTGCTTGTCGAACGTCGGACGGAATGACGAAATGAACTCGCCGGTCTTCACGTCGAACGCTGCGAGATAGGGCTGTGCAACCTGGCTGGCACCTGCCGACGTCTTCTGCACCGTGAGGAAGTTACCGCCGACGTATACGACGCCGTTGCCTTCAGCGAAGGCAGACACTTCGTTGCTGCCTTCCACCGAGTTGGGGCCGGCGCCCAGTCCACTGACTCCCCACACCGTCGGTTTGGCGAAGCTTTCGGCGGAGCCCGCCTTCTGGTACTTGGCCGTCCCTGCATCGGGGATGGCGCTGTAGATGGCGCTGCTCAGCAGCTGGGGGCGAAGATAGACCTGTGTGAAGGGTCGGGGGTTTCCGGCGGTGGCGCTCGGGGCCCAGAGATAGCTGGCGGCATCGCTCGACCCGCGGGCGGCCGTCCCGAACCCGAACCCGGGCTGCCAGCCCTGATTGGCTCCGGTCACGGTTTCAATTCGATTCAGGGCGGTGCCCGATCCGAAGGCGCTGGTTTGGCCGCCGGTGCCGGAGAGGGTGCCGATCCGCCAGGACGCGACTCGCTGTTCGTTGTTGAACATCCACGACCACTCATCGCGTGGCGAGGAAAACGTGAAGGTGCTCTCCTGCCACGTTGTTCCGGCGATGTCGGCGGCGCGCCGCAGACGGATGCCGTCCGGCAGAGATTTCACGGACTGTCCGTTCAGGAGCGCTCCGATCACCACACTGGAGAGCTGCTTCGGGGCGAACGCCGCCTGGCCGGTTATCGTGCTGCGAACCTCGGCGGCGGTCCCCTGGCCTTCATCGGACTCGGACCATCCGCTCCTGCCCCGTCCGACCAGTACCCAACCGCCACCGGTGGTGTCCTGATCACAGTAGAACTGTCCGGCGGACCCGAGTAGTGGTGTGTTCAACCAGTACACGCCGCTGGGCGCAGCGGGTGTGACCTGCTTGATCTCCCAGCAGGACGCTGCTGCCGTGGCTTCGGAGAGGCCGTCGGGTGATGCTGGCGCCGCACTGGCACCCACAGGTACCAACACCGAGGCGAGAATGACGCCGGCTGCCGCCAGGACCCCGAGGCGTCCGGTCGTCGAACGGCCGTTCCGCCGTGGGTTGCGCGCGATGTGATTGCTCATCGTCCCGGCTTTCGGGTCGCGGGGGCGGGGCAGGGTCGGGGTGATTTTCACGGTGATGATCTCCTGTAGTTCGGGTTACAGGCGGACGATGGTCACAGCAGCCGATCGTCCTCGCCGCGTCAACAAGCAAACGTGAGAGAAAATCAGCAATGTGCGCAGCATAGCCCGATTGCAATTTGGTAAAAGCCCCCCCGTTCGAGTGGCAAATGGGGGGCGGTGACGGCGATCCGGAGTGGTCTAGGCGTTGCGGGCTCTGTGCGACGTTCTGCCTCCGGCGGGGCCGGCACCGTTGGCGGTGCGCAGATTGATGTACTTACGACGCATAGAAATCACGGTGTGCAGAAGGTTCACGGCGAACATCGCGGTATACGCGATGACGAAAATTGGCGGGAGTCCCCACAGGAGAAACATCCAGCAGAAGGCTCCCGTGTCGGTCGGCAACAGCAGAAAAGACCGTGTTGGGCCCGCCTCGGGGGTTGGCGTCGAGTGCGGTTTGGATAATTGTTCGGCGAGGATCTGGCTCATGAATTCGACCACGCTCACCAGGCAATAGCCCAGCACCACTGCGAGAACCCAGGACGGCTGACCCTGGATCGAGAATCCGACCAGCACTGCGAGGTGAATCGCCGGAGTTCGCCACGCGTCCACCACATGGTCCAGCCACTCTCCGGCCGGGCTGCCCGTGTGCTGCAGGCGGGCAACCTGGCCATCCGCGGAATCAAGCAGATAACCCGTCGCGAGCAGGATCGCCACGAGGACGCCCACCCATGGTCGGGGATCGCCGGTAACCAGGAGCGCGATCGCCGCGAGCGAGAAGGTCGCGCTGAGTGCCGTGACGGCGTTCGGAGTCCAGTGCATGGCAAAGGCTGCCGCAGCCGCATAGCGGCCGAGGCGCCGGTTCACCCAGCGCGTGTAGGCAGGCACGCCGATGCCCGGTTTCTGGGCGGCGTTCAGTCCGGTGAGCGCTTCGCGATACCGGTGCGTCCGCTCCTGGTTGGGGCCGAACCAGACCGAGCCGTGCCTCCGCTTCGCTGCTGCGGCGGAAGCCGCCCCGCCGGCTCCGGGATAATCGACAGGGCTCGGGGTCACCGCCGCTGATTCGAAGCCAGGATTGGGTTTCACGAGACCCGTGAGCCCCGTGGCCACGGCCCGGCGGCTGGAAAGCAAGGGACGAATCGGCTTCCGGTTGGGCGACACGGGGACTCCTTTGACTTTAATCGGTGCCCATTCGGCACGGTAGTGAGTGGAACCAACTCGATCAGCAGGCGAAGTCGTCCGGAAACGACCGGGCGACGACTTTCCAGGCGCCGGAGATGTACTGCAACGTATAGAGGTTCAAAGCTCGCTGCGTGCCGGGAGTGCCGACCGGCTCACCGTCGGCGTCGAGCGTTCGAACCTTGCTGGAGTCGACGCAGGCCTGGGCGACGACGGTGGCGGGATCGGCCGCTGGGTCTGACCGCACGATCGTCAGGGCCTCGATGGTGGCGGCGCCCTCACGTTTCCAGCCATTCGTTTCCAGCTCCTGCGTGTCGTTCTGGGCTTCGGCGAGGATGGCCCCGGACGCCGCCGCGGTCAGGTCGTCGGTGGCGCCCGAACCTGTCGGGTCCACCGCGACGGAGGCCTTTAGGAACTTCTCCACCGCCGCGGTGGCTTGTTCGGGTGGCAAGGGCTCTGGGGCGCCGGGCTTGGTGGCTGGCCCGGGTGCTTCGGCGGGAGCGGGGCCGGGTTCTGGGGCCGCGGGCGCGGGGGTGCTGCCGGGAGTGTTGGTTCCACGCGGTGAAGCGGATTCGCTCGAAAGGCGTGTGCCGCCCGCGGGTGTGTTCGCTTCGGACTGGACCGGCCAGGAGAAATAGGCGGCCGCGGTCAGCGCGACGACGGCAACAGCGGCCGCGCCCAGCATCCTTTTTGCCCGCCGTCGACGTCGCGTGGGAATGTCCTGATCTTTCACAAGTGGTCTCCTGTGTCGGGTTCACATACGCGCAGGTTCACGCAGGGAGATAAATGAAACATGCTCGAAATTTCTCTTAAGATAGCCCGACTTCTCAAATCGCCGAGCCCCTTGCGTTGTGACGTTCCTTTCGTCAGGCGCGGGTGAACCGAACGAGGTCGGTGAGGTGCAGTCGCTTCCGGTCGAGTGCGCACCACACGAGAAAGAGGGCTGCGCCGATCGCCAGGGTCAATACCAAGGCGAGCATCGTCTCTCCCAGTGTCTGGAGCAGTATGAGCGCGGGGATGCCGAAGGTCGCGATGGGGATCACTAGGGCGTAAGCGATCGTCGGCGCCCAGATTCTGATGCCGATGAAATGGCGCACCTCGGCGGCCGCGAGCATGGCGTCGATCAGCATGCTCAACGCCCACGAGATCGCGGCGCCGTTGATGCCGATCAGGGGGACGAGGATCACGTTGCCGAGAACGTTGATGACCAGGACGACCGCCTTGTTGAAGGCAGCCCAACCGCTGCGCCCACTCATCAGCAGAACCGAATGAATGTTGCCGGCGGTGAATGTCAGGACGGCGCCGACACAGAGGATCACGAGCACCCCTGCTCCCGCCTCGAAGCCCGGTCCCAGCAGGCGGAGCACGACCGGTGCGAACGCGGCTAGCACCACGTAGATGGGGGTGCTGATCAGGACGAGCCAAATGGCGGCGGTTCGATACAAATGCTCGATATCGGCGAACTTCTTCGCGAACAACAGTGCGCTGAATCGGGTCGAGACCACGATCCGCAGCGCCGTGTCGACGATGAACCCCGCCGCCACGAGACGGCTGGCGCCGCCGTAGACGCCGGCGGAGGCTGAACCGGCGAGGAATCCGACGATGAGTATGCCCAGCCAGAGGATCGACTGCTCCAACCCGGCGGACAGGACGCGGGGGAGCGCGTACATCACCACGCTCGTTCGGAGCGCCGGCTGGACGCGCCAGACGCCCCGCAGGCCGGCGGCTCTTTCGTGGCGCCTCACTTGGAAGCCGAGTACGACGAGGGCCGCGACGAGGGCGATGACCACCGGTGCCGCCCAGGCCACCGTCACGGCGACCAGTGACCCTCCGGCGATCGCCACCAGCCAGACACCACCGGTACGAAGGCTGGGCATGGCGATGCTTCCCACGCTGACGTAGGGCAGAACCCCACCCAGACCCCTGGTCGCGGCCAGCGCCACGAGCATCAAAGCTCCCGCCGGCAGGAACCAGCCGGCGGCAGCGATCGCCTGGGCCACATCGGCGGCATGACGGTCACCCGACAGGGCGAACGTCGGCGCGAGGGCGATCATCCCGATCGCGCAGACGATGCCGCACGCTGCCGTGACCAGGAACATCATGGCGAGGGTGCCCCGGATCTTCGACGGATCGTTGGCGCTGAGGCGCGGCATGATCCACACGGCCACCGAGTCCATCCCCGCCCGCGCGAGGCTCAACACAATGGTGAAGACAGCTATCGCTTGCAGGATCACCCCGGACCCGGTATCACCCAGGACACGGGCCAGGACCACAGTCAGGACAAATCCCATGAAGGCGCTCGTCGCCGCACCCAGGAAACCCGCCGCGCCTTCGCGCGCCAGTTTCCCAGAGCTGTTGTCGATGACTCCTACTTTTACTTCGGTCACGGGAGGATGACCCGTGTCCGCCTGCGCAGGAGTTGCCGCGCGAGCCGCAGGATGAAAGCCGGGTTGCCGATCAGATAGCGGGAGGCAAGCCGCCGAGGCTCGAGCATCAGGCGCCACAGCCATTCCAGGCCCGAGGAGAGCATCCACCGTGGCGCACGCCGGTTATCGCCACTGGCCCAGTCGAAAAGCCCCCCGCAGGTCAAGATCACGTGAGCGTTGAGCTGGTGCCGGTGCGCCTCGATCCAGTACTGCTGCATCGGGTCACCCAAGCCCACGAACAGGAGGTCCGGCTTGAACGCGTTGATCTCGTCGATGACCTGCAACACCTCGCCGGGCGCCGTGTAGCCGTCGCGACCGTCGATGACCAGTCCGGGATTGGCTTCGCGGAGTCGGGCAGCTGCGCGGGCGGCGACGCCCGGCTTGCTGCCGTAGAGAAAAATGCGCTTGCCCCGCTCCGCCGCGACCGCCGCGAGCGGGTTGATCAGATCGGTGGTCGCGATTCGCTCGGGAAGCCCAGCGCCCAGGAGCCTGGATGCCCAGACAATCGATTGACCGTCGGGGTACCGTAGGTCCGCCCCCCGCAGCACCTTGCGGAAGCCCCTGTCTGTGGCCGCCAGGTTGCACACCGCAGCGTTGACGCCGACTGCCACCCGGGTGCCCCGGACAGCGGTCCACTGAATGATGGTTTCCACGATCTCGGCACCGGTGAGCCGGCTCACCGGCACATTGATCACCCGCACGTTGTCCATTCGAATGGTGGTCATGGTTTTGCCGCCGGGAGCAGGGAGTCGGAGTCGGCGTCGGCGTCGGTGTGGGTGTCGACGTCGACGGAATCGGCCATGGGGGCGGCGCGCCCGTCTACCGCAGGGTCCTCGACCTGAGTGCGCACGATTCGGTCGTGCGGCACAAGGACGGTGCCCAGGAAGGTGATGGCCAGCCGTGACGCTTCGTCGAGGATCTGTTCCGCGTCATCGGCCCGGGTCCGATGCTTGACCGCGATGAGGACGAGGGCATCTGACAGCCGCAGGGCGGCCAGGGCGCTCGACTGGGATGCGCTGCGCCCGATCACGACAAAATGCAGCTCTCCTGCACGCCGTGGCGCGAGGGCCGGTGCGCCACCCGAGGGGAATGAAACCGTCAGCTGACGCGCGAGTCCACTCTGGTGGATTTCGCCGTCGTCTTTGACTATCGGGTCGGTCAGGTCGAGGCTGGTGCGCAGCATCCGTTTGAGGCCGGGGGACGCGTTGGGCAGGATAAGAGTGCTCGGCACGCCTGACGCTGCCGTCACCAGGGCGAGGTTCACCGGGATGTCGAAGAACAACTCGGCGGGAGTGTCGTCGACGAACGCGATGACCTGGGCATCGTGCGGCAGGTCTGCGAAGATGCGTTCGCGCGCCGTCCGAAGCTGCTCGAGCGTGGCCTCGTCCTGAGGAATCGACGCCACGACGGAATTGACGTCGGCAAGGACCGGGGCATCCGTTGCCCGGCGAACCTCGTTAGCGTTGCGCATCCGGTGGTCGAACCGATTCACCAGGAATGCGATCACGACGCCGACCACGCCGCCGGCCAGGAGGCCGATGAGTAGCCACTGCACCAGGCTCGGCGCAACCACCTCGTTGCGGGCGGCCTCCGAAATCACCTCTCCACCCTCGGTGTCGACCTGCTCGAGCGCCCCTTTCTGCCCCAGCAAGGCGTTGAGCTCGATGGTCACGAGGTCACGGTCGCTCGTTGCCTGATTGGCCGCGAGAGTCCCGGCTTCGGCTCCACTGATGCGTGAGTTGGCATCAGTCAGCTGGGTGCCCAGGGTGGTGCGGCGAGCTTCAACCCCTTGCAGGATGGTATCGAGCTTGGATTGGGCACGGGAGGTCCGATAGGCCAGGTACGACTGTGCAACGGCATCCGCGCCCACCCTGGCTTGCTCGCTCGTCGGCGCGGCATAGTTGATATGCACGATGGACGCGCCGCTTGTCGAATCAACCTCCAGGTTGCGCCGCACCTCGTCCGGCGTCACACCGGACCCCATCTTCTTCGCGGCAGCGAGTGCCACGGTGTACGAGGTGGCAATCTGTGTTTCGGTCGTGCCGTCGAGCAGATTCGATGCTTGTTTGGACGTGTCGAACGGGTCTGTCGAAATGATGCGGAGGTTGACGACGGCCGTCGCCTTCACGAGCGGGGGGTACGCGGCGAATAGCACCAGGGCCGCCAGCCCGCCGAGCACGACCCCGGCGAGGACGACGAGCCACTGGCGGCGAAGGACGAACCAGTAGTAACCCAGTCCCACGGTTGCAGCATCTGACTGTTGCGACATACTCCACACCCAACTCTGGCCGAATGGGGGCCAACTGGCCCGACTGCAGGCATAGTAATGTGATCTACACAAAAAAGTGATGGGCCCTCAGTTTTGTGCCTGTCCCCAATTGGAGGGTGGGCAGATGCGTTCATTGCGAACGGAGGGCCGGTGGCGCCGGGCCCCCAGATGGGGCGACATCTCGGTCTGGCAGGGATCGGCGACGACACCCGACCTGCCTCGCTGGCCGCTCACGGCGATGTTCGTTCTGTTCCCCATTTGGTGGCTGCTCGGTCCGGGCGAGGCTATGTGGATCGCCCTTGCCGCGGTCATGCTCCTGCTCCTCCTCAGGCATGGAGAGATCCGGGCGCCGCGAGGCCTGGGTATTTGGCTGCTCTTCCTGCTGTGGATGGGTTGTTCGGTCATCGGCATCGACAGTGGAGGACGCCTCCTCGGGTTCGTCTACCGGGCGCTGCTGTACGTCACCGTGACAGTGGTGTTCCTGTACGTGTACAACGCGCGTGCCACCCTGACGGCGAGATATGTGCTGGGAGTCCTGACGGTGTTCTGGCTGATCGTCGTGGCGGGCGGGTACCTCGGAGTGTTCTGGCCGCTGTTCTCCATCGACACCCCGCTGGGCATGGTGCTGCCGTCGTCGTTGAGCTCGAACGACCTCATCCGGGAGATGGTCGTTCGCCGCGTCACCCAATACAGCCCGGACGCGTGGGCACCGATCGATCCTCGGCCCAGCGCCCCCTTCCTCTACACAAACGGCTGGGGGAACGCGTACTCCGCACTCTCACCGATGGTGGTCGCATACCTCGTCATGGTGCGGCGCGAGCGACGATTCTGGTGGCTGCTGCCGCTCATTCCGCTTTCTTTCGTGCCCGCGTTCCTCACTTTAAACCGCGGGATGTTCCTCGGACTGGCGTTGGCGTTGGCCTACGTTTTGCTTCGCTCCGTCCTCAGCGGAAACGTTCGCGCGATTGCAGCGCTCGCCGGGCTGTCTTTGGTCGCGGCGGGTGCCTGGGCGGCCCTCCCGGTCGCGGACAGGCTCGACCACCGGGTTGAAGTCAGCTCATCGACCGAGGACCGCGCTGACCTGTACGTCGAGGCATTCACAAGAACCCTCGAGCAACCGGTCTTCGGCTACGGGGCACCACGGCCCTCCGAGACGCCCGGCGCGCCCTCCGTCGGCACTCAAGGTCAGTTCTGGATGGTGATGTTCTCCCACGGCTTCCCGGGAGCGGCCCTTTTCATGGGATGGCTCGCCTGGGCATTCTTTCGTTCAGTTCGCGAGCGGGACCCCGCCGGCCTGGCGTGCAACACAGTGATACTGGTCACCCTTGTGGAATCGCTGTACTACGGCATTATGACCACTGGGCTCATGGTGGCCATGCTGGCCGCAGCCGTTGCCCTGCGTCCGACAGAAGATGCCGAGCCGGCCCCCGCTGAAATCTCAGCCGTCCCGGGTTCGTCAGATCTGACGCTGTCGTTCACTAACCGGAGAGGTGGCCCGAAATGTTGAAGGAAAGTGCGCCAGAGAGCGTCGACGTCATCATCGCCACGCGAGGGAGGCCGGAACTGCTGCGGGCCGCGGTGCGGTCCATCCTTTGTCAGGATTACGGCGGGGAGATCACCCTGACCATCGTCTTCGACCAGACTGCTGTCGACCCGCTGGAAGACATCGATATCCCCGCCGTGCGCCGGCATGTCCGCACTGTGCCGAACACACGGACGCCGGGGCTTGCCGGCGGCCGGAATACCGGGATCCAAGCGGGGACGGGGGATCTCATCGCCTTCTGTGACGATGATGATGAATGGCTGCCCGGCAAACTTCGCCGGCAGATCGAGGCCTGGACGGGCGATCCGGAGGCGGTGCTGGTCGCGACGGGCATCCGGATCGCCACCGCCGGGCGGATGGTGGACCGGCTACCACCGGAGCGAACGGAGTTTGCGGATCTCATCCGCTCTCGGACCACGGAGATTCACCCGTCCTCGTTCCTGATGCGGCGATGCGATGTGGTGGAGCGAATCGGGCTGGTCGACGAGGAGTTGCCGGCCTCCTACGGCGAGGATTACGACTTCCTCCTCCGCGCGGCGAGAGTCGGTCACATTCTCGGGGTGGGCGAGCCGCTGGTCATCGTGCATTGGAACCGGACATCGTTCTTCGCCGGGAAGTGGCGCGGCATCGCAGACGGACTCACCTACCTGCTGAGCAAGCATCCGGAATTCGCCCAGAGCGCGCAGGGCTCGGCTCGTATAGAGGGTCAGATTGCGTTTGCGCTGGCGGCCCTCGGGGAGCACGGTGAGGCATTCCGCTGGGCACGAAGCACCCTCCGCCACGACCGTTCCCAACTTCGTGCGTACGCCGCGATGGCGATTGCCGCGCGACTGGTACCGGCGGGCGCCCTCGTCAGCGCCGTCAACCGGAGTGGCCGTGGTTTGTGACCTGGCTCGACACCGACGGCCCAGCCCTCACCGGAGAAAACCGGTGAGGGCTGGGACGTTGGCGAGTCGCTGGGGTCAGCGCTTGTAGACCCGCACGTAGTCAACCTGGTAGGCCGCGGGGAAGACTGTGTCCGCGGTCGGTGATCCAGGCCAGTTTCCACCGACGGCCATGTTGAGCCGGATGTAGAACTGCTTGACGAAGGCCTGGTCAAGCCAGGAGGTTGTGGACAAGTTGCGCTCGAACGTCAGCACGCCGTCGACGTACCACGTGATGGAGCCGGGTGCCCACTCGACGGCATAGTCGTGGAATCCGTCCGCCGTGGTGCCGACCGGAAGGTCGTAGTTCGTGACCTGCCGGGGGTGTGTTCCCACGTAGTCGTAGTGGATGGTCTGGGAGATTTGGTTGGCGCTGAAGGCCTCGCCCTTGGCAGTACCGACAGCCTCGAGGATGTCGAGTTCACCGATTCCACCCGTCGTCGGCCGCATCCAGAATGCCGGCCACAGCCCCTTGGAGGTGCCCTGGTTGAGCGGCGTCTTGGCGCTGATCTCGAACCGGCCGTATTCGAAGTCCACCTTGTTCTTGGTGCTCAGCATGCCTGAGGTGTACGAACGCCCCCCGGGGAAGCGCGGGTCGTTGGTGCCGCACTTGATCGGGGTGGCTTCCTTGCGGGCGGTGATGGTCAGCACGCCGCTGGAGACGTTGACGTTCTCCGGGCGGTCCATCAGGCAGGCAAGCTCGTTGTTGCCATCGCCATAGGTCGAGTTGTTGTCGACGTTCCAGGCGTCACGGTTGACCGTTGATCCGTTGAACTCGTCCGCCCAGGCCAGGTTCCATCCGGCCGGGGCCGGGGCCGGAGCTGGAGCTGGAGCTGGAGCTGGAGCTGGAGCAGGAGCAGGAGCAGGAGCAGGAGCAGGAGCAGGAACCGGTGCGGCGTTGGTGGTGTCGACGAGGGTCACATCGTCAATGACGAGAGCGTTTCCAGGGGACAGCTTGGCACCGAGGACGTTGATATTCAGAGTGGTGGACGTTCGCGTGGCCTTGTAGGCAGTGGTGATTCGCTTCCACTTGGTGTCCGTGCGCCACTGCCAGGACTGACCGCTGCTGATGACGCTGGACGAGGCGTCCTCTTCGAGCAGCCGAAGGATGACTCCCTGGTTCGCTTGTTCCGCACGGACCCACGCCGTGGCCTCGTAGGTGTGACCTGCGATCAAACCGGATGCCGAGTCGACGACATCATTGAGCGTCACCGTCGCGGCAGCGCTGGAGGTGTTCGTCAATCGAGCCCCTGCGCTTCCGTTCAGACCATTGGCGGTTGCGGCGAGGCGGGTATTCCTTGCGCCTTCCCAGCCGGCGGTGCCTGATGAGAAATTGCCGTTCATGACGGCAATCGTGGCCGCTTGGGCGGCAGGTGCGGTGAGACTCACTGCGCCGACGGCAGATATCACCGTTGCCGCAACAGCGAAGAAGACTCTCCGTTTGCCCGAGCCGGGCCTGGCGCTCATTGTTTCTGAGCGTCTTGGCTTTTCTATTAACATGTGTCTCCCAGCCGCGAAACAGGCTTCACGCCTGGCGGCAGTATATCTTTGCGCCGTGGGGCGTGTTTTTCAATGGCGTGCGGGAGCCCTTTCCTCTCTCCGCGGAGTCTGGGGTGTTTCTCGCGGAGTCTTTTACTTCGTGAGGCATGATCACTTTACTGGTATGCCCTATTTTCTCTGGCCTTTGCCGGGGCATTCACAGGCTTCCACCGCAGGCTCGTGGGCCCGGGGCAGACAAGGGGCCTAACCCGATCCGCCGATTCTCGCGTCCAGATTTGGTTCCGCGAGTTGCTCCAGCGCACGCCGAAGAAGAGTACTCGAGGTTGCCATCGTGTACGGAAAATATTCGATCACCACGCCCACCTTGGCGAACTCGACCTCAAGGCGGCGAGCACGCTCGGTACCCTTCCAGTCATCGCCCTTGAAGTAGACGTCGAACGGCGTCGCACGCCACGCGGCCAGCTTGTCCAGCACGTCTTCCTCCACCGCTTCGTCGACGAAGGAGATGTGACGGACGATCTCGATCCGCTCGGCGCAGGGGATCATCGGCGCCCTGCCCTTGGTGATCTTGAGCATCTCGTCCGAGACGACACCCGCGATCAGGTGATCGCACCGGCTTTTGGCGTGCTTGAGGATGTTCAGGTGCCCGATGTGGAAAAGGTCATAGGCGCCACCGGCGTAGCCGATTCGTTGAGTTCCCACGTGCTCCGTTCCTGGTTCTCGGGGTCTGCCGCGCGGCCAATTCATCAGTACGCACCCACCGGTTGCATGACCGTCTTGAAGGTGCGCCAGATGATGATCAGGTCACCGGCCAGCGACCAGTTCTCGACGTAGTAGAGGTCCAGCCGCACGCTGTCCTCCCAGCTCAGGTTCGACCGGCCGCTGACCTGCCACATCCCGGTCAGGCCTGGCTTGATGTACAGGCGACGGTGCACGTGGCTCTCGTAGGCTTCCACCTCGATCGGGAGCGGGGGGCGCGGCCCGACGAGGCTCATGTTCCCGATCAGGATGTTCCAGAGCTGGGGCAGTTCGTCCAGCGAATACTTGCGGAGCACCCGTCCGACCCGGGTGATGCGCGGGTCATTGCGAATCTTGAAGAGCGCTCCGGATGCCTCGTTCTGGTCGAGCAGGCCGGCGAGGTCGTCCTCCGCCGTCTGCACCATGGAGCGGAACTTGATCATCTGGAAGGTGCGCTCGTTGCGTCCGCACCGCTCCTGGTGGAAGAGGACGGGGCCGGGCGAGTCGACCTTGACGGCGATCGCGATGGCGACCAGGAGCGGCCAGAAGAAGAGGAGTGAGATCCCGGACACGCCGATGTCGAGGACGCGCTTGGCCACGTGCTTTGCACCCTCGAACTGCGGGATCTCAACGTGGATCAGGGGCAACCCCTCGACCGGCCGAAAATGGATGCGGGGACCGGCGACATCCGTCAGCTGGTTGGACAGCACCAGCTCGGCGGACGTCCCCTCCAGCTCCCAGCCGAGAGTGCGGATGTACTCGCTCCCGCCGGCGGGCTGGCCCGCGACGATCACGGTGTCCACGGCGAGCTCGGCGGCCGCGACCGCGACATGTGCGAGGTCGGAAACCACCGGAATGGTTCGGTTTCCTTTCGTCACCGGCGCCTTCGAACCGTTCACGAGCGCGACCCCGACCACGTAATAGGTGGCGCCGGCCTTCTCGATCTGTCCGACCACGTATTCAACGTCCGCTGAGTTGCCGACCACGATGACTCGCGCCAGGTAGTGTCCGAAAAGCCTCTGGCGCAGGAGCCACCGGCGCCACAGCCAGCGTTCCAGGACGAGGCCGCAGATTCCGAGGGGGAGCGCGAGCACGAAGAAGCCGCGCGCGACATCGACCTGGAACGCGAGGAAGCCGATGGCGAGCAGCCCGAAGGCGAGCGCACTCGCGTTGATGACCTGCTTGTACTCCGTCGGCCCGATGCCGATGACGCGCTTGTCCCTGGTGTGGAAGACTCCCAGGGTCGCGATCCAGCTGAGCGCGATGAGCAACGCAACAAGCCAGTAGTCGGCTTGATACCCGCCAACGGATGCCCGGGCGCCCTCGCCGCCGAATCTGACGAGCAGGGCTGCCGCCACGGCGGCCATGACGACACCCGCGTCGCTGACGAGGAGCTTCGCGCGGAACTGCCTGGCCCAGACCAGGCCGGAGGTCTTCGCATCGACGCTGACCGGGGCCTCGAGCGCCGGTGCCGGCACCAGTGCAAGCTTCGGCTGGGCGAGAGGGAGACGCCCCGCGAAGGGCAGGTGCGGTCGTGGGTCCGTCACGGTAGCCTCACCCCGCCACCGGTCATGCGGGGCTGGGCGCGATGAAGCGCTCGGAGTTCGGCCTGGGTGGGGCCGGTCAAAATGGGTCGACAAAAGAGCCGACACGTTACGCACGTGTTCACGGATCCCCCTGCATCTCGGGTGTACAGATCGGGACTGGCAGCGCCCGGGCGCTCCCGTCTAGGGAACGAGATTGCCCGGGCGAAAAAATAAATGATGAAAATTCAACTGCTTGCGGGCCGACCATACCCCGGAACGCGCGGGACGGCTCGTACCCCGAAAAGGGGGGGTGCGCGGGACGGCAACCCGTGGCACCCTCTGCGTCGTGAGTAAACCTCATCTCTCCGGCGACGCATTCACCCGTTGACTCAACGCACATCAGGATTGGGAAAAAGTGACTCCTAAGCTGCGCATCGCCGTCATCGGCGCGGGGGCTCGGGGGGCGAACCTGGCCCGAAACTTTCACAACAGTCCCCGCTGGGAGCTTGTCGCCATCTGCGACATCGACCGCGACCGCGCTCGGAAGGTGGCAGACACGCTTGACGGCGCACGGGCGGTGACGGCCCTCAGCGAACTGCTGGACGCCGAAGACCTGGACGCTGTGGCCGTCGCCACCCCGGCACGGACGCATCACGGCATCACCAGGGCCGCCCTCAGCGCCGGTAAACACGTCATGGTCGAAATGCCCCTCGCCGACACCGGGGCGCGCGGGCGCGACATGGTGCGGGCCGCCGCTGAGCGAGGCCTGGTGCTGATGGCGGTCCACGCCTACTGCTACGCGCCGACCGTTCTGACGATCCGGGACCTGATCCAGGAGGGCTCGCTCGGCGACATCCTGTTCATTGATTCCCTGCGCATCGAACCGGGCCTCATCCAACCGGAGATGGACGTGTTCTGGGACCTTGCACCCCACGATCTGTCCGTCCTCGATTTCATCCTGCCGGGCGGACTCCGGCCACTGAGCGTGTCCGCGCAGGGAGACGACCCGCTCGGGACGGGTAAGGCCTGCGTCGGATACCTTCTCCTGCCTCTGGCGAACGGTGCCACTGCCCAGGTGTACGTCAATCGGCTCAGCCCCACCAGGATCCGCCGGATGATCGTCGGTGGCACGAAATGCACCGTGCTGTGGGACGACCTCAACCCACAACAGACGGTGAGCGTCTATGACCGTGGCGGGGACTTCGACTCGCAGGCCCTGGACGGGGCAGATCAGACGACCGCGACCCTTCCCTATCGACCGGGGAACCCCGGGTCGCCGATAGTCTCCGAGCTGGAGGCGCTGGGCGCGATGGCCTGCGAGTTCGCGGACAGCATCCGTCAGCTGAGGGCGCCGCGCACCGACGGTGAGGCGGGGCTTCGGGTGCTATCCGTGCTGGAAGCGGCGACCCGGAGTCTGGCTACGGCCGGCTCCGCACGGGCACTCGACGAAGATCGGCTGGCGGCGCGGGGGCCTGCGTGAGCACGGTGAGGCCCCGGGACAAAAAAAGAAGGCCACCCCAGTAGAAGCCTGGGAGTGACCTTCAGTGGCCCCGACCGGCGTCGATCCGGTGACCTTTCGATTTTCAGTCGAACGCTCTACCAACTGAGCTACAGGGCCAGAAAGAAACCTCGAGAAGTCGCTTTCCAAGGAAAAAAACCCCTTCTTTCGAAAGGGCTTGTTTCCTTTGCGACCCTGACCGGACTTGAACCGGCGACCTCCGCCGTGACAGGGCGGCGCGCTAACCAACTGCGCTACAGGGCCTCGTGATGAGAATCAATCGATCTTCTGAACCAACTGATTTTCACTGCTGAGCTTTTACTGCGTTTTTCGTACTCGTTCATTCTTGCACATTCAGACTTGCATTCTTGCGTAGCCCCAACGGGATTCGAACCCGTGTTAACGCCGTGAAAGGGCGCCGTCCTAGGCCGCTAAACGATGGGGCCAAGACGCCATAAACCGCATGGCTTCCGACGCATAAGCATACGGTCTGCTGCCGGGAAATCCCAAATCGTGTCCCGTGAGCGTGTCGCTAGCGACGTCTCGTGCCGCCACGCCCGTGAATTGCGGGCCGGTTGGGTGGAGCCGGTTTAGGTTCAGGAGGGGTGTTTATAACCTCATGTTGTTACTGTGAAGAAGAGTTAACACAGTGATTGCTGTGATTAACGAGCCCGATCGGGGAGTAATGAAGCGCACGGCACATCCGAATGGCCGCGAAGCAATGAAGCGACTGGGGGGTCTCCGGTCACCTGGGGGTGCCCGCATCCGTCGTCGACCTCTGAGTCTGATCACCGGTTTCATCGCGGCCCTTGCCCTGTGTGTCACGCTCGTCGGCCCGGCTGGGTCCGCCCAGGCCGTGGACTACCCGACCTGGCAGGACCTGCAGAACGCCAAGTCCAATACGGCGGCGGCGGCGACGCAGGTCACCCAGATCCAGAACCTGATCGCGAATCTGCAGGACCAGGTCAAGCAGACGCAGGCCGAGTCCGAGGCGCGCGGCGCCGAACTCCAGGTCGCCCAGGAGAAGTTCGACGAGGCAAGCCGCCGTGCCGTCGACCTGCAGCAGCAGGCCGACGCCAGCACCGCGGTTGCCCAGACGGCCACGCGCCAGGCCGGCCAGCTGGCCGCGCAGCTCTACCGCACGGGCGGTACCGATCTGAGCGTCAACCTCTTCCTCGACGGCCAGG
Source organism: Cryobacterium sp. TMT4-10 (assembly GCF_004403275.1). NCBI lineage: Bacteria > Bacillati > Actinomycetota > Actinomycetes > Micrococcales > Microbacteriaceae > Cryobacterium > Cryobacterium sp. TMT4-10. The sequence goes on along the minus strand of NZ_SOGU01000088.1, from coordinate 1,818 downwards.
ACAGCAGCGAGGGTGCGGATGCGCTCCTGTCGAAGCTCGGCAGCATGAGCAAGCTCGTCGAGCGCAGCACCGGCGTCTACGAGGAGGCGCAGACCGCACGGAACGCGGCCCAGTCCCTCGGCGACCAGGCCAAGATCGCCCAATCCGAACGTGAAACCCTGCGGGTGGCCGCCGAGGCCGCCCTCGTCGCGGCGCAGGAAGCCGCGCAGGCCGCCACCGACGCGCTGGCCGAGTCGGAGGCGAAGAGCATCGAGCTCAACGCCCAGCTCGCCTTCATGCAGGACGCCCAGGCGACGACGGCGGCGGGGTACGAGGCCGGCGTGATCGAGCGGGCCCGCCTCGCCGCGATCGAGGCCGAGCGGGTGCGGGTGGAGCAGGCCGCGGCCGAAGCCAGAGCGGCCGCCGCGGCAGCGGCAGCGGCCGCCAACCGGAGTAGTAGCAGCGGCAGCAGTAGCGGCGGCGGCGGCGGTGGTGGCGGCGGAAGCAGCGGCGGATCGGTCGGCGGCGGCGGCTGGGCAGTTCCCGCCAATGGGCGGATCACGGATGGTTACGGTCCGCGCGCGGTGATCTGCGGCAGCGACGGCTGCAGCAAGGGCTTCCACAGTGGCACCGACCTCGGCGCCGGCTGCGGCGCGTCGATCTACGCGGCCAGCAGCGGCACCGTGATCTATGCGGGCGGGTACGGCACGTACGGCAACTTCGTCCTGATCCAGCACGCCGGCGGGATATCCACCGGCTACGCCCACATCCGGCCCGGAGGCATCGGTGTCTCGAACGGCCAGAGCGTCTCGGCCGGGCAGCGGATCGCCAGCGTCGGCGAAACGGGAGCGGCCAGCGGCTGCCACCTGCACTTCGAGGTTCGCACCAACGGCAACCAGATCAACCCTGCTCCGTTCATGGCCGACCGAGGAGCTTCCCTTGGCTAAAGACACCGCCCGAGGCTCGATTCGGCACACTCCCGCCCGGCTGTTCGCGGCCGTCGCGGTCGGGGCGGTCGCGGCATCCGCAGCAGGAGTTACTCCGGCGGCGTTCGCCGAACCGGGGTATCCCAGCTGGGACGACGTGCAGAAGGCCAAGCAGAGCGAGGCGACCAAGCAGGCCGAGATCGTCACGATCACCGGGCTGCTGGGCGACCTGCAGGTGCGGGCGGATGCCGCGTCGAAGTCGTCGCGGATCGCCGCCGAGGCCTATCGAGTGGCCCGGGACGATCTTGACGCCGCCACGGTTCGCGAGGCCAGCCTGCTGGGCCAGGCCACGTCCGCGAATAAGCGCGCGGCGACATCCCGGATGCGGGCCGGTCTGATCGCAGCCCACCTCGCCAAGACGGGGGCGCAGGACCTGTCGCTCAATCTCTTCCTCAACGGGGACGGCGCCGACGACCTGCTGCACCAGCTGGGCACGGCCAGCAAGCTGGGCGAGCAATCCGAAACGATCTACAACCAGGCCGTGCAGGACAAGAACACCGCCGAGGCTCTGGGCGAGCAGGCCACCGCCGCCACCGCGGAACGTGCCCGCCTCTCGGCCGAGTCCGTGACCACCTACGACGCCGCAACCGCGGCCGCCCAGGTCGCGGAGGCGGCCTTCCAGACGGAGCAGAAGAGGTCGAACGACCTGTTCGAGCAGCTGGCGCTCCTCAAGGACACGACGGCCGAGGCCGAGCGCTCCTTCCAGGCCGGTCAGGATGCCGTGGCCGCCGCCGCCGCTCTCGCTCGGGCGCAGGCATCCGCCGCAGCGAAGCAGGCCGCCGCCGCGGCGAAGGCACCGGCCGCCTCGCCGGGAGCCGGGGCCCAGGCACCCGCAGCGGCCGTCCGTCCGGCG
>NZ_SOGU01000026.1:0-58036 GCF_004403275.1 Cryobacterium sp. TMT4-10 | reverse complement strand
CGGGGCCGCGGCGCCGCACGGGCGCGAAAACCCGGGGCGCGCCCGGCCCGGCCGACGGCCGGGCCGCATGCCGGGTGCCGCTCATCCGCACGTCGACCCGGAGCAGCACCAGGTAGGCGGCGCCCGCGAGCGCCAGGGCGGCCGGCTCGGCTCCGCCCGAACGGATGAGACCGGGAACGAGGAGGGGAACAAGCGCCGGCAGCCCGGCGAGCGCCGGCACCCGCGCGATGACGGCCAGCGCGTATGCCAGGATCGCGAGCGCTCCCGCCCCCACGCAGAGCAGGAACAGGATGCCCGGCACCGCGTCAGCCGGCGTGCCCTGCCGCTCGACGGAGATCGCCCCATCGACCGTCAGCTCCCGGAACCGGTCCAGTGTGTCCAGGCTGGGGATCAGCCAGAGCAGCCCCGTTCCGGCCCCGAACACCAGGGTCAGGGCGGCCAGCAGCATCCCGAAGCCGGCGAGGGGCATCAGCGCGGCGCTCAGCCCGAGGCGGCGCAGCCCGGCCGACCCCAAGAGCACGACGCTCGACACGATCGCCATCAGCCACCACCAGCCGGTGCCGAGCAGCAGGGGGCCGAGAGCCCCCTGGGCGATCAACAGCAGCACCAGCACCGCGATCACGAGCGGCCAGTCGGCGGAGGCGCGGCGCCGGGACGGGCGCGCCGGCAGGGGGGCAGGAGCGGGGCCAGGCGCGCGGGCCGGCAGCCGGGCCTCAGGCGCCGTCATCAGCGGCCTGCCTTTCCCCGACGGCGGCCACCCAGGCGCCCGGGATGTCCCGCGCCGTTTGCAGGCGCACGCAGCGCCAGCCGGCGTCCCGCAGCCGCGCCACGGACTCCGGGTTCATGGGGTCCAGCACGAAGGCGACGGAGGACCGGCTCCGGGAGGCCAGGTGAGCGAGTTCGTCCGTGTCCTGCGCGTCGATGTCGACCAGCACCGCGAAGGTCGGCAGCATACGGCCGAGCGGGGACAGGGGCATCCGTGGCCTCCCCGTCGCCCCGGCCGCATCCGCCGGGCGCGTCGCCCCGGCCGCACTCGCCGGTCCGGGGGTGGCCGCCGGCTCGTGGGTGTCCGCCGGCTCATCCGGGTCCGGCGGCTCATCCGGGTCCGCCGGCTCATCCGGGTCCGGCGGTTCGATGCCGGCCAGCAGGACGAGCAGGGACCGAACCTCCCCCGGTTCGCGGAACACCAGTTCCCGCACGTCGCCGGGGTCGCCGCGCAGGCCGCCACCCGCGCGGGCGCTGGCCGGGGCAAGCCGGCCGGGGCCCAGCTCGATCAGGTCCAGCTGGTAGCCGGCCTCGAGCAGGTGGGCGCCGACGGATGCGACGAGCTCGACGGCCACATCGAAGGCCGGGTCGTGGCGGAGGACCTGGTGCCCGCCCGGGCCGGGCATCCGTTTCCGTCGTCCGTGCAGGGCCGTATCGAACACGAGACGGGCCCGCGGCTTGCTCTGTTCCTCCTCCTGCCGCACCATGATCTCGCCGTGGCGCGCGGTGGCCGGCCAGTTCACCCGGCGCAGCTGGTCGCCCGGCCGGTACTCGCGGGCGATCAGCTGATCCGAGTTGTGGTGCACGTGGCGCAGCCGCTCCGGCACCTCGCCGTCGCCACGGACGCTCTCCAGGCCCCGACCGGCCAGGTCGGTGACGCGGGGCGTGACGACCAGGTCCTGCGGCTCCCCCACCGTCCACTCGCCGACGGTCAGGCCGAAGGGATCGGGCTGCCCGATCAGGGCCGGCCCACAGGGGTAGACGCCCCGGCGCCGGGGCGTCACGCGGTAATCGAGGTGCACGGTGTCGGCCCCGTCGGCCGCGCCGCCCTCGAATCGGTCGAGCCCCGGCAGCGTCGCTCCGGGCGGCACGGCCAGGGCTTCCGGGGCCGCATCCCGCCACCGCAGGCCGGTCACGGCCCGGGACGAGAGATTGCAGAGGGTGAGCGCCACGGTGGTTTCCCCCCCGGCGGCCACGACGGGCGGGTGGAACGTGCGGGTGACCTGGAGCCGCACGGGTCGCACGGAAACGTAAGCGACGGCGACGACCGGGACCACCAGAAGCAGACAGGCGACGAACAGGAGATCGCGTTGATTGCTGACCAGCGAGTAGAGGAGCAGCGGGGCCCCGGTGACGAGGAACATCCCCCCGCGGACGGTGAGCCGGGGGAACCAGACCGGTCGGCCGCGCCGCTGCTGGGCTGGCATCGGAATCAGTGGAGTCCGGCGGGACCGAGCGGCACGGGGGTCTCGGCGATGATCCGCCGCACGATCTCCTCGATCAGAGGCCCACTGTCCTGGTGGTGACCGAGCACGCGACCGCTGGCCATCAGCCGGTGGCTGAGCACGGCCAGAGCCAGCGAGTCGATGTCGTCCGGAAGCACGTACTCACGTCCCTGCAGGGCCGCCTGGGCCTTGGCCGCGCGAATGAGCTGCAGGGTGGCCCGGGGGCTCGCCCCCAGACGCAGGTCGCGGTCGTCGCGGGTGGCCCGAACCAGGCTGACCGCGTATTCCTTGACCGCGGCGGACGCGAACACGGCGCGGGCCGCCGTCATCATTCCCCGCAGCTGCGCGCCGGACACGACGGCCTCGATGCCGTCCAGCGGGCTCGTGGCGTCCCGGGAATCGAGCATCATCAGCTCCGACTCCGTGTCGGGATACCCCATCGAGATGCGGGCCATGAACCGGTCCCGCTGGGCCTCCGGCAGGGCGTAGGTGCCTTCCATCTCGATCGGGTTCTGCGTCGCGACGACCGTGAACGGCACCGGCAGCAGATAGGTGAAGCCGTCCACGGTGACCTGGCGTTCCTCCATGCACTCCAGCAGCGCCGACTGGGTCTTCGGACTCGCCCGCTTGATCTCGTCACCGATCACGATGTTCGCGAAGATGGCGCCGGGCTTGAACTCGAACCGGCGGTCCACCTGGTTGAACACCGACACGCCGGTCACGTCGGACGGCAGCAGGTCGGGGGTGAACTGGATCCGGCTCACGGTGCAGTCCAGCGATTTGGCGAGGGCCTTGGCCAGCATGGTCTTCCCCACGCCGGGGACATCCTCGATCAGGAGATGGCCCTGGGCCAGGAGAACCGTCAGCGCCGTGGTCACGGCCTCGTGCTTGCCGTCGATGACCGTCTCGACATTACGGATGATGGCGCGAGCCGCGACCTCGACCATCGGAAGGTCCATCGGGGTCTCCTCGTCCGGAACGGCGGCGGCGCCGACCGCGATCCCCGCGACCGCCGGGACCGTCCCTATCCGAACGGGATATAAGTTCACACGGGTGCCTTTTGCAGGAACTCCGCAACCGCTTCGGGGACGTACGGGGCGATGTCGCCACCGAGGGCGGCGACCTGGCGCACCAGTGAACTGGACACGTGGGCGTGGGCCGGGTCCGGCAGCAGGAAAACGGTTTCGACAGCGGCCAGGTTGCGGTTGACGATCGCCATCGGGGTCTCGTACGCCACGTCCACCTGGGAACGGATGCCCTTGATCAGCACGCTCGCTCCCACCTCGAGGCAGTAGTCGACCAGGAGTCCCATGCTCCAGGAGGCGACCACGATGTTGCCGGCGATCCCGGCGTCGCGGATCGACTTCTGCAGGAGCTCGACCCGGCGGCTGATCGGCAATAACGCCGTCTTGCCCGGGTTGTGCACGACGAGGACATGCAACTCGTCGAAGAGACCGGCCGCCCGCTCGATCACGTCGAGGTGACCCAGTGTGACGGGGTCGAATGATCCGGGGACGACGGCGATCCTGCGCATGGATTCACCCTAGCCCGAGACCGGGAACCTCGCCCCGCCACGCACCAAGTCGGCGGCAGGCCCCCGCAGATACTCAGCCCGTGCACAGGGAGCGCCGGCCGACACGGCTCGTCAGGCACGGCTCGGTGCACACGGCTCGGTGCACACAGGTCAGCTCTTGGTGAGTGATGCCCGTTCGGAATCGTCGAGGCGCCGACGCACCGCCTCCCGCAGCGCCGGGACGCTCTCGAGGAGCGGGTCCTGGTCGCTCAGTCGCTGGGCGTAGCCGCGGGCCTCGCCGATCAGGACCCCGTCGGTGGCCACCCGGAGCAGGCGCAGTGAGGAGCGGCCGCCGGACTGGTTCAGGCCGAGCACGTCGCCTTCCCGGCGCAGCTCGAGGTCGACCTGCGCCAGTTCGAAGCCGTCCAGGGTGGCCGCGACCGCCTCGACCCGCTCCCGGGCCAGCGACTCGGCCTCCGCGGACGTGACGAGCAGGCAGAGCCCGGGCACGCCCCCGCGGCCCACCCGGCCGCGCAACTGGTGCAGCTGGGACACGCCGAACCGGTCGGCATCCATCACCACCATCGCGGAGGCGTTGGGCACGTCGACGCCGACCTCGATCACCGTCGTGGCGACGAGCACGTCGATCTCCCCGGCGGCGAAGGACCGCATGGTCTGGTCTTTCTGTTCGCTGGTCATGCGGCCATGCAGGGGCTCGATGCGGGCGGACGCGAGCACCGGGTTGCGGCGGAGTTCGGCGAGCACGGTCTCGACGTCGGCCGGTGCCGACACTGACGCCGATGCCGATGCCGACGCCTCGGGGTCGGCGATCTCGCCCTCCTCGAGCTGCTTCGGGGAGATCGCCGCGCAGACCACGAACGCCTGGCGTTTCTGGGCGAGCTCTTCCGCCAGCCGGCTCCACACCCGGGTGACCCAGGCGGGTTTCTCGAAGAGCGGCACCACGAACGTCTCGATGCCCTGCCGGCCCTCGGGCAGCTCCGCGATCGTGCTCACGTCGAGGTCGCCGAACACGGTCATGGCCACGGTGCGCGGAATGGGCGTGGCCGTGAGCACCAGCACATGGGGCGGGAGGGCGCCCTTCTGCCGAAGCGCCTCACGCTGATCGACGCCGAATCGGTGTTGCTCATCGACGACGACCAGGCCGAGGTCGAAGAAGGTGACCTTCTCGCCCAGTAGCGCGTGAGTGCCGATCACGATCTGAGCTTGCCCGGACACCGTGCGCAGCAACGCCTTGCGGCGCTCCGCGACGGGCAGCTGCCCCGTGATCAGGGTGGGCATCAGCTCGACCGACAGTTCGGGGCCGAGCGCGCGCGCGATCGAGCGCAGGTGCTGGGCCGCCAGGACCTCGGTGGGGGCGAGCAACGCGGCCTGACCGCCGGAGTCCGCCACTGCGAGCATGGCCCGCAAGGCCACGACCGTCTTGCCGGAACCGACCTCCCCCTGCACGAGCCGGTTCATCGGGGACGTCTGGGCGATATCGTCGGCGATCTCCGCCGCTACGTTCTGCTGGTCGTCGGTGAGGGTGAACGGCAGCGCGGCGTCGAACCGGTCGAGGAACCCGCCGGGCGCGGGAACGCGCGCGACGGTCTTCTGCGCCCGCGCCTCGTTTCGCTGCTGCACCAGGGCGCTCTGCAGCACGAAGGCCTCCGTGAACCGCAGGGTGTCCCGGGCGCGGCGCCAGTCCGAGTCGGTCTCCGGCTGGTGGATGAGCTCGAGCGCCCGGCCGTGCGGGAGCAGCCCACGCTCGGAGCGCACCTCGGTCGGGATCGGGTCCGGAACGGGGCCGAGGCTGTCGAGCACAAGCTCGATCGTCTGGGCGATCTGCCAGCTGGCCACCGTGTTCGTGGCCGGGTAGATGGCGATGGGCTGCTCGATCCAGAGTTTGGCGGCCGCGGCATCCGTGGGCATCTCGGGCTCGTCTTCGGCACCTGGGCCGAACAGCCGGTAGGTCGGGTGGGTGAGCTGCAGGTGCCCCCGGTAGTCGGTGACCTTGCCGGCGAACATGCCGCGCATGCCGGGCCGGAGCTGTTTAGCCCGCCAGGACTGGTTGAACCAGGTGAGGCTGAGGATTCCGCGACCGTCGGAGATCTTCACCTCGACGATCGACCCCTTGCGGGCCTTCATCGGGCGCTCCTCGACCGTGCGGATCTCGGCGACGATCGTCACGTTCTCATCGAGTGGCAACAGGCTGATCGAGGACAGCTCGCCGCGGCGGGCGTAGCGGCGCGGGTAGTGGCTGAGCAGGTCGCCGACGGTTTCGACGCCGAAGGCCTTGACCAGGGCGACGGCCGTCTTGCCGCCGACCACGTTCTGCAGCTTCGTGTCGAGGGTCACCGGGGGCAGGGCGTTCTCCGCGGCCTCCGAATCGGTCATGCTTCGATCGTAGACAACACTGCCGACACCGGTCACCGGTCACCGGGCCGGCCGGGGGACGGGGACGATAAACTCGATCCCGTTATGACGCGAATCGTTGCCGGTTTTGCCGGTTCCCTGCCCCTGGCGGTCCCCCGGACCGGCACCCGACCCACCAGCGACCGCGTGCGCGAGGCGATCTTCTCCGCGCTCGACGCGCGCGACATCATCCGTGGCACCCGGGTTCTCGACCTCTACGCGGGGTCGGGCGCGCTGGGCCTGGAGGCGGCCAGCCGGGGAGCGCGGATCGTGACGCTGGTCGAGAACGGCTTCGGCGCCGCCGCGCTGTGCCGCAAGAACGCGGAGGCCGTGCTGCGGGCCGCCCCGAAGAAGGACGCCCCGAAGATCAAGGTGACGGCGCAGGCCGTGCAGTCGTTTCTGGCCAGCACCGGCGACGGCTTCGACCTCGTCTTCCTCGACCCGCCGTACGACCTCCCCGAGGCCGAACTCGGCCACAACCTCGCTGCGCTGACGCCCCTGCTGGACCCGGATGCCCTCGTGGTCGTGGAGCGGAGCTCGCGCTCGCCCGAGCCGGAGTGGGGCCCCGGCCTCGAGGCCGACCGGCGCAAGGACTACGGCGACACCACCGTCTGGTACGCGTCACTGGCGCGGCCCGCGACCGACTGAGCGGGTCGCCGGCGTCCGTCACGGGCCTCGCGGCGCAGGTTGTGGCCGGCGGCGCAGGTTCCAGCGTGCGCCCGCGGGCACAGGGTGCGCCGCGACGCGCTCGGGGTCGCGGATGCCCGGGTCGCGCTCGGGGTCGCGGATGCCCGGGGTCGCCGGCTCAGCGGACGGAGCCGTCCCAGCCTCGGTAGGGGTCCCAGCCGCCCTGGCCGTGCGGGCGGCCATCGAGCAGGATCGTGCCGGCGGCATCCGTGACCGTGCCCAGCGCCCGGAAACCGTCCGGAAGGTCGGTGCCGGCCGGGAATGTCGCGAGGAGGCCGTGGTCCTCGCCTCCGCCGAGGGCACGCTCGACGTTCTCGCCGAGGGCGGCGCGGTCGAAGTCGATGCCCACGCCGCTGGCCCGAGCGAGGCGGCCGGCGTCGATCGCGAGACCGTCCGACACGTCCAGCATGGCCGTCGCGCCGGCGAGGGCGGCAGCCGGGCCCCGGTCGATGGGCGGCACCGGGGCGAGCTGGGCGGCGACTTCCTCGGGATGCTGCGCCCGCAGCGCCGCCGCGAGCTCGGCATCCGGGACCCCGTCGGCGTCCACGGCGAGCCGGAACAGCAGCTCGAGGCCCTGTGCAGCCTCACCGAGACGCCCCGCCAGCGCAACGACGTCGCCTGGCCGCGCCCCGGAGCGGAGGACGGGCCCGCGCCCCTCCAGGTCGCCGAAGGCCGTCACGGCGAGCGTCAGGGCGTCCGAGGCGGACAGGTCGCCGCCGACGACCCCGCAGCCGGGCGCCAACGCCTCGCAGCAGTCCCGCAGGCCGTCCGCGATGCCCTCGATCACGCCGATCGGCGTCGACGGGGGTGCGGCGATCGCCACCACCAGCGCGGTGGGGCGTGCGCCCATCGCAGCGACATCGGACAGGTTCGTGGCCGCGGCCTTCCAGCCGAGGTCGTGCGGGCTCGACCAGGCGAGACGGAAGTCCGGCCCCTGGATCATCATGTCCGTGGTGACGACGTAGCGGCCGTCCGGGGCCGACAGCACGGCGGCGTCGTCCCCCGGGCCCAGGAGCTGGGCGGCCGCGCCCGGCAGCCGGGGGAAGATGCGGGCGAGCACCTCCCCTTCGCTCAGATCGGCCAGGGTTTCTCTCGCCGGCGTCTCACTCGTGGGGAGCATCGCGCCCGCAGCATTCGTCATGCATCAAACGGTAGCCTGAATGCAATGACCTCCCGCATCCGCCTCCTCCGTGCCGGCCTCACGATCACCCTCGTGACGGGCAGCGTGCTGCTCACCGGCTGCACCGCCATCGTGCCGATGGAACCGGCGACGGATGCCGTCAACCCCACCTGCGCCGACCTGATCGTGCGCCTGCCGACCACGGTCGCATCCCTGCCGGAGCGGGAGACCAACGCCCAGTCAACCGGCGCCTGGGGCACCCCGTCGGCCGTGCTACTGCACTGCGGCGTGGACGTGCCCGCCCCGACCACCCTGCCCTGCCTCACCGTCAACGGCATCGACTGGATCGAAGACGACACCGACGCCCCCCTGTATCGGTACACCACCTACGGCCGCGACCCGGCCACGGAGCTGGTGATCGACTCGGACAAGGTCAGCGGTTCGACGGTGCTGGTGGACCTGGCCAACGCGGTGGAGAACATCCCCGCGACCGGCAAGTGCCTCGGCGCCGAAGACCTGCTGCTGCCGACCGACGGCGAGACCGCGGCCCCGGCCCAGTAACCGCACGCCCGGCCCGCAGAGCCCCGGCAGCCCCGCCGGCTCGCCGGCTCGCCAAGCCCGCCGAACCGTGAGTTCGGCCCCACTTTCGTGCCGGCGGAGGGGCGGAACTCACGGCTCGACGAGGTTTCGCGACGAGGTTTCGCGGAGCGGCAACGGCACCTTGGCCGCCGCGCCTGCCTCCTGCCTCGGCAACGGGGGCATTGTCAAGTGTTACGTCTCATGCCGTCACGCCGCGACGTCCGGGAGCGCGGCCACCGGTGGGCACGTAACGTCTCCGGGGAGTCGCCGCCGGTTGGCTGCGGCCACTGATGGACGGGGACACGACATGCTTCTGACCGGACTCGGCCTGGGCGTCGCCCTGGGCTTCACCATGCAGCGGGGCAGGTTCTGCGTGACCGGAGCATTCCGGGACCTCTGGATCACGGGCAGCACCCGCTGGCTGACCGCCTTCCTGATCGTCATCGCCGTGCAGAGTGTGGGCGTATTCGCCCTCGACGCGGCAGGTGTCATCACCCTCGACCCCCAGCCGTTCGCCTGGCTGGCCACGATCCTCGGCGCGTTCATCTTCGGTTTCGCCATCGTGCTGGCCGGCGGATGCGCCACGGGCACCTACTACCGCGCCGGCGAGGGTCTGGTGGGCAGCTGGTTCGCCCTGATCTTCTACGCCCTCTTCGCCGCCATCTCGAAAACCGGCGCGCTGTCCGCCCCGGTCGCGGCGCTCCGCGGCATCACCGTGGAGGGTTCCACCATCCACGGTGTCCTCGGCATCTCACCGTGGGTGCTGGTCGCGCTGCTCGTCACCGGCGTCGGACTGCTGGCCCGGTATCACCTGCGTCGGCGGTCGCCCCTGACGCTCGCGTCCCTCCCGGCCCGCACCAGCGGCATCCGTCACCTCCTTTTCGAGAAGAAGTGGGGCGCGTTCACCACGGCACTGATCATCGCACCGCTCGCCATCCTCGCCTGGCCGCTCAGCTGGGCAACCGGCCGCGAGTCCGGGCTCGGCGTCACCGGGCCGTCCTCGAACATCGTCAACTACCTCGTGCGCGGCGATCCCCAGGCGATCGACTGGGGCGTCTACCTGGTGATCGGCATCCTGCTCGGCTCCTTCATCGCCGCCAGAGGCAGCGGCGAGTTCCGCGTGCGGCTGCCCGATGCCACCACGACCATCCGCAGCATCATCGGCGGGGCGCTGATGGGCGTCGGAGCTAGCCTGGCCGGCGGCTGCACCATCGGCAACGGCATGGTCGACACCGCCACCTTCGGCCTCCAGGGCTGGGTATCGCTGGTCTTCATGATCATCGGCACCGGCGCCGCGACGCGCCTCTTCATCACCGGGTCCGCGCGGGTCGGGGTCTCCCCCGTCCGCATCCCGGTCCCCCGGTAGCTACCCGCATCAACCAGCATCACCCCGCATCACCCAAGAAAAGGAAGCCCGACATGGCACAGTACGTACTCGAAACCGACGGTCAGGTCTGCCCATTCCCGCTCGTGGAGGCCGGTGACGCCATCCTGAAGCTCGACCTCGGCGACGAACTCACCATCAACTTCGACTGCACCCAGGCGACGGATGCCCTACCGCGCTGGGCCGCCGAGAACGGCTACCCGGTCACCCATTTCGATCGCGTCGGGGACGCCCACTGGACCATCACGGTGCAGAAGGCGTAGCCCCGGCAAGAGCCCCAAGACCCCGCCGAGCCGTGAGAAGCGCCCCTGAAAAATCAAAAAACGGGGGCGAAACTCACGGCTCGGCGGGACCGAGCCCGGGCCTTTTGGGGGTGGGGGTGGCGGGACGGGCGGGGACAGCGGGACGGGCGGGGACAGCGGGACGGGCGGGGTGCGGCTGGTTAGACCGACAGGCGCAGTGCGGCGGGAAGGGCGCGGCGGGCCAGCGCCACCGCGATCAGCTCGTCGATCAGCTGCGGGTAGGTGTACCCGGTGGCGAGCCAGCAGGTCGGGAACATCGAGATCGGGGTGAACCCGGGCATGGTGTTGATCTCGTTGATGACCCAACCGTCCCCGGTCAGGAAGAAGTCCACCCGGGCCAGGCCGGCGCCGTCGATCGCGTCGAACGCGCGGATGGCGAGGTCCTGCATCTCGGCCACTTCCCCGGCGCCGAGAGCCGCGGGGCAGACGAGTTCGATCCCGTCCGCGCCGAGGTACTTGGCGGCGAAGTCGTAGAAGTCACGTCCGGTGACGCGCACCTCTCCCGGCACGGATGCCCGGGTCGGCTCCCCCGGACGGCCCTGCAGCACGCCGATCTCGAGTTCGCGTCCCGACAGGCCGGCCTCGATCAGTACCTTGCTGTCTTCGGCGAGGCCCACCCGCATCGCCTCGGCCAGCTGGTCCAGGTGCGCCACGCGGCTGACGCCGACGCTCGACCCGGCCCGGGCGGGCTTCACGAACACGGGCAGCCCGAGCTGCTCGGCGGCGGCGAACGCCATGCCGGGCGCCTCGGCCCACTCGGCCGCCGTGATGGTGCGCCACGGGGCCACCGGCAGGGCGGCCTGTTGGAAGACGGTTTTGGTGAAGTGCTTGTCCATGCCCAGCGCCGACGCCAGCACGCCCGAGCCGACGTACGGCAGGCCGACCAGTTCGAGCAGCCCCTGCACGGTCCCGTCCTCGCCGAACGGACCGTGCAGGATCGGGAAGACCACGTCCACGTTGCCGAGCGAACGGTACCCGGCGCCGTCGCTGACGGTCAGCTGGCGGCTGAGGCTGCTCTCCGGCCACCGCACCCGGGTGCCGTTGTCGAACACCTCCGGCAGTTCCGCGGCGTCCAGGGCGAACCGGACCGGGTCATCCGCTTCGAGCACGAAGGCTCCGTCGCGGGTGATCCCGATCGGGATGACGTTGTAGCGGTCGCGGTCAATCGCCGCGAGGACGCCCCCCGCTGTGGCGCAGCTGATCGAATGTTCGCTTGAACGACCCCCAAAGAGCAGCGCTACCGTGAGCTTGTCCATCATTCGTCCTTTCGCCCTGCGGCTCAGCCGAGTCCGTGGTGAGGTGCGGGGCGAGGTCCCGCGGTTTTAGAGTACCGGCCAGCACCTGGCGGACCTGCTCGACGATGGGCATGTCCACCCCCTTGGCACGGGCGAGATCGAGAATAGGGCCGACGGATGCGAGGCCTTCGGTGGTCTGCTGCATCTGCTTGACGACGTCGGCGATGCCGTAACCCTGGCCGAGGAGGCGTCCGGCGGTGTTGTTCCGCGAGAGCGGCGACTGGCAGGTGGCGATCAGGTCGCCCAGGCCGGCGAGGCCGGCCAGCGTCTCCGGATGCGCGCCGTACGCCACCGCGAAGTCGGTCATCTCGACCAGGCCCCGGGTGATGATCGACGCCTTGGTGTTCTCGCCGTAGCCGACGCCGTCGACGATGCCGATGGCCACGGCGATGAGGTTCTTGAGCACGCCGCCGAATTCAGTGCCGATGACATCCGTGTTCACATACGACCGGAAGTAGCGGTTGCGGGCCAGCATGGCGACGGCCTGGGCGGTCTCGAGGCTGTTGGAGGAGACGACGGCGGCCGTCGGCTGCTCCTTCGCGATCTCGAGGGCCAGGTTGGGGCCGGAGATGGCCGCGATCAGGTCAGGGTCGATCGGGAGGAGCTCGGCGATGATCTGGCTCATCCGAAGCCCGGAGCCGCGCTCGACGCCCTTCATCAGCGACACCACGATCGCGCCGGGGGCCAGGAACGGTTCGGCCAGGATCAGGTTCTCGCGCAGCGACTGGCTCGGCACGGACACGAACACCTGCTCGGCGCCGGCCAGGGCCAGGTCGAGCCTGGACGTGGCGCGGAGGCCGACCGGCAGGTTGATGCCGGGGAGGTAGTCACTGTTGCGCCGGGCCTCGGTGATCTCCCGGGCGAGTTCGGGGCGCCGGGCCCAGAGCACGACATCCGCCCCGCCGTCGGTGAGGATCTTCGCGAACGTCGTTCCCCAGCTTCCGGCTCCGAGAACGGCGACGCGTTTGCCTGGCAGGATCTTAGGCTTCAAAACGGCCGGTCTCTTTCTGGTCGTGCTCGGCCGGGTTCCAGCGCTTGGTCGGCGCCGTTTCACCCCGAAGGTCTTCGAGCAGCTGGGTGATGGCGTCCATGACGACCTTGGTCGCCTCGTTCAGGGTGGCCGAATCGAGGTTGCGGCCGCGGAACTCGGCGAGGTCGAGCGGATCGCCGATCTTGACGAGCACGGTCCTGCGCGGGAACAGGCTCAGCTTCTTCGAGTAGCGCGGCATGATCTGCTGGGCACCCCAGTGGGCGACGGGGACGACCGGGATGCCCCGTTCCAGGGCTATCCGCACGGCGCCGGACTTGCCGCGCATCGGCCACAGGTCAGGGTCGCGGGTCAGCGACCCCTCCGGGTAGACCACGACCATCTGCCCGCGTTCGACGAGACGCTCGGCGGCCTTGACCGGCTCACTGCCGCGCACGCTGCCGCCGCGCTGCACCGGGATCTGCCCGGATTTGCGCAGCAGCCAGCCGAGCCCCGGGAGCGTGAAGACGGATGCCTTCGCCAGGAACCGCGGCGCCCGCCCCAGCTTCCAGCTGAGCACGCCCATCAGGACCGGGTCGATCTCACTGAAGTGGTTGGGCGCCATCACGAATGCTCCGGTGCGCGGGAACTTGCCGACATCGGTGACCTTGAACCGCACGGCCAGGTTGATCACCGGGAGGATGATCAGCGCCAGCGCCCAGAACACGGATGGGCGCCGGGTCTCCGAACGCTCCCGGCCCGGGTTCACGGCTGGGGTGGAGCTGTTGTTCCGGGGCGCTGGATCTGATGCTGGCACGGCCCCATTATCCTTCGAGATCGAAGTCAGCTCCCAACAGTTGAAGCTTGGTGATGAAGTTCTCGTAGCCGCGGCTGATGATGCCGACGTTGCTCACGGTGGACGTGCCGGACGCGGTGAGGGCCGCGATCAGGTGGCTGAAGCCGCCGCGCAGGTCAGGAACCTCGATGTCGGCGCCGTGCAGCTTCGTCGGCCCGGTGATGACGGCCGAGTGGTTGAAGTTGCGCTGGCCGAAGCGGCAGGGGTGCCCGCCCAGGCATTCGCGGTGGATCTGGATGGTCGCGCCCATCTCGACCAGCGCGTCGACGAAGCCGAACCGCTGCTCGTAGACGGTCTCGTGCACGATCGAAACGCCGTGCGCGTGGGTGAGGGCGATCACGAGCGGCTGCTGCCAGTCCGTCATGAAGCCCGGGTGGACATCCGTCTCGATGATGACGGGCTTGAGGTCGCCGCCCGGGTGGTAGAAACGGATGCCGTCGTCTTCGATGTCGAACGCCCCGCCGACCTTGCGGAACACGTTCAGGAAGGTGAGCATCTCGGGCTGGCGGGCGCCGCCGACGAAGATGTCGCCGTCGGTGGCCAGGGCCGCGGCCGCCCAGCTGGCGGCCTCGTTGCGGTCGAACAGGGCGCGGTGGTTGTAGCCTTCGAGCCGTTCGACGCCCTCGATCCGAATCACCCGATCGGTGTCGACCGTGATGACAGCGCCCATCTTCTGCAGGATGTTGATCAGGTCCATGATCTCGGGCTCGATCGCCGCGCCCTTGAGCTCGGTGATGCCCTCCGCGCGCACGGCGGTGAGGAGCACCTGTTCCGTGGCGCCGACGCTCGGGTAGGGCAGGGACACCTTGGTGCCCTTGAGCCCGTTGGGCGCGGACATCCGGATGCCGTTGGGCTGCTTCTCGACGACGGCGCCGAACTTGCGCAGCACGTCCAGGTGGTAGTCGATCGGGCGGTCGCCGATGCGGCAGCCGCCGAGGTCGGGGATGAATGCCTCGCCGAGGCGGTGCAGCAGCGGGCCGCAGAACAGGATCGGGATGCGCGAGGAGCCGGCGTGAGCGTCGATCGCGGCGAAGTGCGCGCTCTCGACGTCCACCGGGTCGAGCTGCAGCTCGCCCGGTTCGGCGCCGTCGGTGACCTTGACGCCGTGCACCTCGAGGAGCTGGCGCACGATGCGCACGTCGCTGATGTTGGGCACGTTCTTGAGCACGCTGGGCGTCTCGCCGAGGAGCGCCGCGACCATGGCCTTGGTGACCAGGTTCTTGGCACCCTTCAGCTCGATCCGGCCGACCAGCGGGATGCCGCCGCGGATGGTGATCCGGTCGCCCTGCAGGCCGACGGCGGCGCCCCAGTTCTGGGCGTTCTCCCGGTTCTGGGCGTCGTCCCTGCTCTGGTCGTCGTCGCGGTTCTTGGCGATTTCGCTGATGGTGTTCACTGTGTTACCTGCTTTGCGGGGAGAGTGCGGGGCCGCCAGGGCTCCCGATAGGATTCGAATTCTTCGATCCGCGCCTCGTCGCGCAGGGTCAGGCCGATGTCGTCGAGGCCTTCGAGCAGGCGCCAACGGGTGTAGTCGTCGATCTCGAACGCAACGCTGAGGTCGCCGACGCGGGCCGTGCGGGAGACCAGGTCGACCGTCAGCTCGATGCCCGGGGCTGCCTCGATGATGTCCCACAGACGCTGCGCGTCGGCCTCGGAGATCTGGCCGGCCAGGAGACCCTGTTTGCCGGCGTTGCCGCGGAAGATGTCACCGAACCGGGGGCTGAGCACCACGTCGAAGCCGTAGTCGCGCAGCGCCCACACGGCGTGCTCGCGCGAGGAACCGGTGCCGAAGTCCGCGCCGGCCACGAGCACGCGGGCGCCCTGGTATTCCGGCCGGTTCAGCACGAAGTCCGGATCGGTGCGCCAGCCGGCGAACAGGGCGTCCTCGAAGCCGGTCCGTGTCACGCGCTTGAGGTACACGGCGGGGATGATCTGGTCGGTGTCGACGTTGGAGCGGCGCAGCGGCAGCGCGATGCCGGTGACTTTGGTGAATTTTTCCATTACTGGTTGTCTCCGTCCTGGACCAGGTCCCACGGGCTGGACAGCGTGCCGCGAATTGCGGTCGCCGCGGCGACGAGCGGCGAAACGAGGTGCGTGCGACCGCCCTTGCCCTGCCTGCCCTCGAAGTTTCGGTTGCTGGTCGAGGCGCACCGCTCGCCCGGGGCCAGCTGGTCGGGGTTCATGCCCAGGCACATCGAGCAGCCCGCGAAGCGCCACTCGGCGCCGAAATCGGTGAAGATCTTGTCGAGGCCCTCGGCCTCGGCCTCGATCCTGACGCGGGCGGAGCCGGGCACGACGAGCATGCGCACCCCGGCGGCCAGGGTGCGGCCCTTGACGATCTCTGCCGCGGCGCGCAGGTCCTCGACCCGGCTGTTGGTGCAGGAGCCGAGGAAGACGGTGTCCACCCGGATCTCCTTCATCGGGGTGCCGGCTGCCAGATCCATGTACTCGAGGGCCCGTTCGGCCGCGGACCGTTCGTTGGCGTCGGGGATGACGGACGGGTCCGGCACGGTCTCGCTCAGCGAGACGCCCTGGCCGGGGTTGGTGCCCCAGGTGACGAAGGGCTCCAGTGCGTAGGCGTCCAGGATCACCTCGGCGTCGAAGGTGGCTCCCTCGTCGGTGGCGAGGGTCTCCCAGTAGGCGACCGCGTCGTCCCAGTCCGCACCGGCCGGCGCGTGGGCGCGGCCGTGCAGGTAGTCGTAGGTGGTCGCATCCGGGGCCACCATGCCGGCGCGGGCACCGGCCTCGATCGACATGTTGCAGATCGTCATGCGCCCCTCCATTGAGAGGGCACGGATGGCGCTGCCGCGGTATTCGAGTACGTAGCCCTGGCCGCCGCCGGTGCCGATCTTCGCGATCACGGCGAGGATGATGTCCTTGGCCGTGACGCCGGGGCGCAGGGTGCCGTCCACGGTGATGGCCATGGTCTTGAACGGCGTCAGCGGCAGGGTCTGGGTGGCCATGACGTGCTCCACCTCGCTGGTGCCGATGCCCAGCGCCATGGCCCCGAAGGCGCCGTGGGTGGAGGTGTGCGAGTCGCCGCAGACGACGGTGATGCCCGGCTGGGTCAGGCCCAGCTGCGGTCCGACGACGTGCACGATGCCCTGTTCGATGTCGCCGAGGGAGTGCAGCCGCACGCCGAATTCCTCGCAGTTGCGGCGGAGGGTCTCGATCTGGGTGCGGCTGGTGAGGTCGGCGATGGGCTTGTCGATCGCGAGCGTCGGAGTGTTGTGGTCTTCCGTGGCGATGGTGAGGTCGGGTCGGCGCAGTCGGCGCCCGGCCAGGCGCAGCCCGTCGAAGGCCTGCGGGCTGGTGACCTCGTGCACGAGGTGCAGGTCGATGTAGATCAGGTCGGGGGTGCCGTCTTCGCCTTTGGCGACGAGGTGCTTGTCCCAGACCTTCTCGGCCAGGGTGCGCGGTCGAACGGCGCCCGGGCCGGCCGTGAATGGTGCGACGGTGTTCGATGCGGCCGCGGGCAGTGTTGCTTCAGTCATGGGTGTGCGTCTTCCTCAACAGTGGGTAATCAGCCGACAACAAACCCCACGACGAGAGAGGCCTCAGAACTGGCACTCGTCGCGGCAGAGAAGGAGGATTCGACCGGGCAGCACCCGAACAGGCTAACACTTCGCGTCTGCACGGTTGCAGTGCGGCGCTCATTCGAGGGCGACCTGGACCGTGAATTGGCCCAGCATCAGCACAGAACCCGGCAGAAGATTCTGCGTCGCCCCCGGCTCGAGATCGGTCCAGGCGCCGTCGGGAACCGTCGCCGACACGCCGTTGGTCGAGTCCAGGTCGGTCACCGAGAGGCCGTGGTCCGCGATGAAGACGACGGCGTGGGTCTTCGACACCGACCGGGCCGGGTCCTGCACGGAGACGAGCCGGGCATCCGGGTGCCCGGGGACCGGGGCCGGGCTGCGCCCCAGCACGACGGCCCCGGCCACGTCGACCGCCTGGCCGTCTTCGAAGGTCAGCAGCCAGCGACGTGGCCGCCTCGGTTCCGCCTGGATCGGCCGGAACGCCGGGAAGGAGGCGCGCATCGTGGTGCTGTCGGTCGCGACCTCGTCGTCCGGGTCCGACTCGTCGGCGGCCGGTGCCGGGCTCAGCCACGGCGGCGGGAGGATGAATCCGGGTTTGTCCACCTCGCCACTCTATCTGCGGTGCGCTGCTTCCTGCGGTGGGCTACTTCGACAGGTCGACCCGGCTCCAGTCCCGTCGGGAGCGGATCCGGAACCGGCTGAACAGGCGGCGCAGCCGGCCGACGGACGTTTCCGCGCGGTGCAGCGAGTCCAGCGCCTCGTTCCAGCTGCGCTCCACCAGCTCGTCGTCGATCTGCTCCCCGTTGAAGACGGCGTGGTCGCAGAGCTCAGCGAGCGGCATCAGACGGATGTCCCCCGTGGCCGGTCCGGCCTGGCCGACCAGCTGGGACTCGACCTCGGTGGCGATCAGCCGCCGGGTGGTGCCCCGCGGCACTTGGAAGCCCAGTTCGGCGTAGCCGTCGGTGACCTCGTCCCAGGCCCCGGCGACCCGGGTGTCCCCGCTGCCGCGGGTGCGGCGCCGGCGACGCCGACGGCCCTTGAGTGCGCCGATGACGAGCACCGGACCCAGGATCAGCAGCATCGGGATCCCGACGATCCCGCCGAGCGCCCAGGCCCAGCCGGGCAGGGTGAAGGCCTTGTCCTTGTCGTCCTTCTTCGTGTCGTCGATCTCGACGGCGGTCAGCAGGTCGTCCGACTGGTTGTCGGACCGCGGGGGCTGGCGCACCTGGGGCTGCGGCACGGACTTCGGTTTCGGAGTCTGGTCCTGCGGCACATCCGTCTGGTCGGGGGTCGGGAAGAACGGGACCCAGCCCACGCCCTCGAACGCGACCTCCACCCAGGCCGTGACGTCGGAACCGGTCACCTCGACGCTCGTGGCCCCGTCGGGCACGGCCGGGGCGAACCCCATCACCACGCGCGCCGGGTAGTTCAGGCTGCGGGCCATCAGCGCCATGGCGGCGGCGTACTGCTCCTGGTCGCCGACCATCTGGCTGCGGGTGAACAGCTCGTCGATGCGGTCCGCGCCGTGCCCGGCCCGGGACGGGATGCCGTCGGAGGCGAGGCCGTGGCTGAGGAATCCCTGCGTTTTCAGGGCCTTCTGGATGGCGCGCAGCTTGTCGATCGGGGTGTCGGCACCGCCGGTGTACTCGGTGGCCTTGGCCACCACGACGTCCGGGATGTTCTCCGCCGCCGGCAGGGACACGGTGGCGACCGGGACCTTCTCCAGGTCTTCGTCCTTGTAGGACTGCTGCACGGCGGCGCGGGTGGTGTACGTGTAGCCGTTCTTCACGCCGCTGGTGAGCACGGAGGTGCCGGTTCCCGCGTTGTAGCGCAGGTTCTCGGCCTCTGCGCTGCTCTTCGAGTCGTCGAAGTCGACCGTGGTGGGATAGCCGACGCCGGGGAGCCAGACATCCGCGTAGCCGGAACCGGTGACGGTGACCGTGCTGAACGCGACGCTGGTGACCAGCGGCGGGTCGGGGATGGTGCGGCCGACCAGGCGGAAGCCGGCCTGCCCGCCCTCGGAGCCGGCGACGCCGGCGACGCCGGCCACGTTCCACAGTTTGCCGTCGTAGGAGTCCATGCTGGCCAGGCGCAGGAGCTGCCCGGTCTGCAGGCCCTCGACCGTGAACAGCGGGGTGTCGGCGAGGGTCTTCGTGTACTGGCGGAACCCGGCCAGCGGGCTCGGGAACTGCAGCGGGTCGAACGGGGGCTGGATCTCCTCGCGCAGCACGAAGCGCTGCGCCTGCACGGGGGCGAGCGCAGCGCCGGCGAGGGCGCCGATCAGCACGGTGCCGAGGATGAGCGTGCCGGTGCCGACCAGCTTGCGCCGGAGCAGCCGGGAGGAGCCCACCCGGTCGGCGGTCGCCAGCTGCGACCGACGCCAGCCGAGCCAGATCAGGGCGATCACGGCGAAGGCGACCCCCCGGATGCCGGCGTAGTAGGCCTCATCCGTTCCCATCAGGATGCCGGCCAGGTAGAGGAGCACCGGCCCGGCCAGGAGCGCGCTCGAGCGCCAGACCGTGCGGGGGCGCAGCGGCAGCCAGCGGGAGGCGAGCATGGTGCCGACGAGGGCGATCAGCCAGGCCGCGAAATAGGGCAGCACCGGCATGTAGTACGGCGCTTCGACCGGGGTGCCGAGGGTGACGATGTCGGCCCAGCCGAACACCGCGCCGAGGGCGAGGCCGGCCGAGGAGGCCAGGCTCGGGAACAGGAGGAGCAGCCCCTGCTGCGGCATGGTGAAGGGCGTGCCGAGCAGGAAGTAGGCGAGGACCGCGGCGAGGACGCTGACCAGGGTGCCGAGGCGGAGCAGGTAGGCCAGGACAGCGATCCCGGTTCCGACGAGGAGTCCGCCCAGGCCGGCGAGGAGGAAGTTGTAGTCCCCGAACGAGGTTTCGAAGCCGAGCACACCGAGCAGGGACAGGGCGCTGAGCACAGCGATGTCGGACCAGGCGCGGGCGGGCAGTCTCTGGGCGGGCACCGAGCGGAGGCGGCTCATCCGTTCACCCGCCGGAGCAGTGCGGGCAGGTCGGTGAGCTGGCCGAGGGTGATCACGGTGAGCCCGGACACGCTGGTGAGCCGGGGGGTCGAGCCGAGTTCCATCCGGAAGGCGAGCGTCTTGGTTTCGGGCCCGAAGAGCGTCTGCACCGCGCGGAACTCGCGCAGTTCGAGCAGCGACCCGGCCACGATCATCACGACGCTGGGGGCCGGCAGCCGGCGGGTGGCGTCGCGGGCGAAGTCGCGCAGCGTCGGGTACAGGTCCGTCACCGGGGCGATCCGGCAGGAATCGTCGAGGAGGGCCACCGCGGTCTTGGTGGTGAGCAGCCGGTCCTCGGTCACCACGCTGACCCGGGTGCCGTCACGGATCACCTGCAGCGCCAGCGAGGCCGTCGCCGACACACCGAGCTCGAATTCCTCGTCCGAGGCGTAGTGGGCGGTTTCTGAGGTGTGCACGATGGTCAGCTGGGACCGGCGGGTCTCCTCGAACTGCCGCACCATCAGCTGGCCGGTGCGCGCCGAGGTGCGCCAGTGCACGTTCCGGAGCGCGTCGCCGGGCACGTAGGCGCGCAGCGCGTGGAAGGAGATGTCGTTGTTGGTGATCTTGCGGGTGATCTCCCCCTCAAGGTCGCGCACCAGGCCCGCCGCGGAGGACTGCAGCCGGGTGGTGACCGGGTGCACGAACAGTTCCACCGGGTCGGTCCACCGCACCGTGCGGCGCAGCAGCCCCAGCTGGTCGCCGCGTACCGACACGGCGGGGCCGGCCACGATGACGGCGCGATGGTGGGTCGGCACGGCGAACAGTTCCTCGTGCCGGACCGCGGGTGCCAGCCCGGGGATCACGAATTCGGCGACCCCGGTGCCGACCGACAGCTCCATCCGCACCGGGAGCAGACTCTTCTCCCCCGAGTTGGCCACGGTCATCTGGCCGAGGGCACGCTCCCCCGCGACGACCCGGTGCGGGTTCAGCGCCACGTCGACGGCGTAGGTCGCGCGTCCGAAGATGAAGACGACCGCGACCAGGAGGGCCGCCAGCAGGGTGGTGGCGAGGTAGGTGAACTCGGCCCACCCGGACAGGCCGCTGATCAGGAAGGCGGCCACGGATGCGGCGAGCGTCAGCCAGCCGACCGGGCCGACGAGATCCGTGACCGGTTTCGCGGCCTGCCAGGCGCGCCGGGCCAGCTGGCCGAGCAGCCGGAAGACCGTGCGCCGGGAGTCGCCGAGGGCTCGCCGGAGCGACACCACGGCGTGTTCCGCCGGGGACACGGGGCGGGGAACCTTCTCGGCGACGCGGGTCATGCGGCGCGGTAGGCGGGTGGTGCGACCTCGACCAGGATCCGGCTGACGATGTCCTCCGCGGTGACGCCGGCGAAGTCGGCCTCCGGGTCGACCATGATGCGGTGCGCGAGCACGGGCACGGCCAGGTCGCGGATGTCGTCGGGGGTGACGTAGGTGCGGGCCTGGGACAGCGCCCACGTCTTCGCGGCGCGGGCCAGCGAGAGCGCGCCGCGCATGCTGACCCCGAGCGTCGAGGACGGATCGGTGCGGGTGGCCGTGACGATCTCGTTCAGGTATCCGAGCACCGATTCGTCGACGAAGACCTCCGAGGCCAGCTGCACCATCGAGTTCACCGAGCTGGAGGCGATGATGGCCGAGATCTTCGAGTCCCTGGCCCGGTTGGACGAGTCGAGGAGCAGGGCGACGGCCGTGTCGTGGTCGGGATAGCCGAGCGAGGTCTTGATCAGGAACCGGTCGAGCTGGGCTTCCGGCAGCGTGTAGGTGCCGGCCTGTTCGACCGGGTTCTGGGTGGCGATGACCATGAAGGGGCTGCCGACCTCGTGGCTCACGCCGTCGACCGTGACTCGTCCCTCCTCCATCACCTCGAGCAGGGCGGACTGGGTCTTCGGGCTGGCCCGGTTGATCTCGTCCGCCAGCACGATCGATGCGAAGATCGGGCCCTTGTGGAACTCGAAGAGTCCCTTGCCCTGGTCGTAGATGGTCACTCCGGTCACGTCGGAGGGCAGCAGGTCCGGCGTGAACTGGATGCGCGAGTTGGTGCCGTCCAGCGTCTTGGCCAGGGCCTTGGCCAGCACGGTCTTGCCGGTTCCGGGGAAGTCCTCCAGCAGCACGTGCCCGCTGGTGAGCATCGCCGCCACGACGAGGCGCACCACCTGGTCCTTGCCGAGGATCGCCTCGTTGACGTTGCCGACGAGGCGTCCGAAGGCCTCGGCGAACCAGTCGGCCTGCTCCTGTGTTACTGCCATTGTGTCTCCTAAGTGCGTACGTGATGAGCTCGTGTCGGCGAGGCGCCTAGGGAGCCGTGGCCCACCGTTGCCAGGGGCTGTTCAGACTGATCGGACCGGATATCTCGACTCGGACGTCCTGGTTGCCGTACTGTCCGGCGACGGCCGTCGACCGGTCCATGTAGCTGCCGGTGCGTTGGGTGCCCGCTCCGGAGAGGGTGAAATTCTGGGCCGTGAAGCGGTAACCGCTTCCCGTGACGATCTGCACCGTGTACGTGCCGTTCGGAATCCGGGCGTAGTCGAACGCGATCCAGTTCCCGACCGGCGCTCCGCCGCCGCCGTCACGAATGGCGAGCGTCGGCGGCGCCGGCGGCGGGGGCGGCGGCGCGGGCTGGGGCGTGGCCACGTTCGACTGGGTCCACCCGCTGCACCCGCGCGCGTTGCAGGCCTGCACCTGGTACTGGTAGGGGGTGTTCACCGTGCCGGTGGCCGAGGCCGTGCGAGCCCCGCCGGTGGACCCGGTGCCGTTGCTGCCCTGGATCCACTGGTAGTTGTAGCTCGTGACACCGCGGCCGCCATCGCTGGACGGGGCGGACCAGGCCAGGCTCAGGGCCCCGGTGCCCTGTCCCGGCGCGTCCAGGTTCGCGCTCGCCGGTGCGCCCGGCACCCCGAAGGGCGTGACCGTGTTGCTCGCCCCTGAGGCGCTGCCCTGGCCGATCGCGTTCCAGGCGGAGACGGTGAATAAGTAGTTCGTCCCGTTCCGGAGGCCGCCGATGGCATGGGTGCCTGCCGACATCACGTCGAGGCTCCCGCCGCCGCCGGCGGTCCAGCTGATGGTGTACCTGGTGATCGGCGAGTTGTTCGACGGCGGAGCGGCGAACTTCACGGTGGCGCTGCCGTCGCCCTCGACCGCGGTCGGGGTGTTGGGGGCATCCGGAACGTTACGGATGACGAGCGTGACGCGTCCCTGCGTTTCGCGGCCCGGGTCCCGCGTGGCGTCCTGGATCCGGTAGACCACGGTCAGGGTTCCGGTGGCGCCCGAGCCGGTCTTCACCGTGACCCCGGAGGCGGTGTGGCTGACCGTCGCAGTGCCGACCTGCTGCTCGATGGCGGCCGAGATCACCGTGAGGGGCTTCCCGTCCTGCGCGTAGGGGTTGTAGTCGTTGTCCAGCACGGGGATGGCGACGGACTGGCTCGGCCGGGTCTCGATGCCGGTGCCGTTCGGCCCGGAATCGTCGACGGCCTGCGGCTTGGCCCGCGTGGAGGACACGACCGTCACGTTCACCGACCCCGGAATCGTGAACTCCTTGTAGGTGACCGTGAACGAGAGGGTGACCTTCTTGCCCGGCTGCACGCCGAGCGGCGCCGAGATCGAGAGGTCGGCGCCGCTCAGGGTCGCCGCGACATCCGCCGAGGTGCCCCCGGGCGGACCGTAGCTGAGCTGCTGCACGATCTGGGGGTTGGGGTGCCCGCTGGAGGTGCGCAGGTTGACGACGAGCGCCGGCTCCCCGGCCTGGATCGTCACGTTCGGGGGTGTGAAGGTGGGCGGCACATCTTCGGAGTTCGGGTCGCCCACGGTGACCGGGATGGTCAGGGTCGCCTGGTTTCCCTTCGGGTCGCCGGCGGAGGTGCCGTCGGTCACCACGAAGGTGACGGAGGCCGGTCCGCGGTAGTCCTGAGCCGCGGCGAAGGTCAGGGTGCTCGGGTCGACCAGGGGCGAGGACCCGGACGCGTTGGTCGCCGTCGCGGAGAGGATCAGGGCGGGCCGCCCGGAGGGGACCTCCACGATGTCGGCCAGGTTCCAGGTCTTCGAACCGTTCATCCGCACGAGCTGCTCCGGCAGCGCCTTCAGGAAGGGCGGCGGGAAGGCCTGCTCGGCGGCCGGCTTCTCTTTCTCGTCCGGATCCGGTTTGGCGGGAACGATGATGAAGGCCGTGGCGCTGAGCTTGTCGACGTCGTTGGTGAGGCGGTAGGCGATGGCCTGCCGCACGTTCTTCGGGGTGACGGTGACGGTGCCATTGGGCAGGATCGTGCCGGATGCCGCGTTCGGGCCCTCGAGGCTGATCACGAGGTCTTCGATCAGGCCGCTGGGGTTCTCGGCCTTGTCGAGCACCTTGACGTCGACGCTCTTCTCGGTGAGCACGTCCTTGGGCTCGATGACGTGGTCGATGGCGCTCGGGTACTGGGCCTTGGCGTCGGCGGTCACCTTGACCTGCACGAACGCGGTCGCCGCGCCGCCGTGGCCATTGGTGATCTCGTAGCGCAGGGTGTAGCTGCCCTCGACCGCGGGGGCATCGATGATGATCCGGCTGCCGTTCACCTTCGCAGTGATGCCCTCCTGGACCTCCGGCAGCTTCTTCGAGAGGGTCAGCTTGTACCCGTTCGGGTCGGAGTCGTTGAGCACGACCGGGATCGATCCCGCGCGGCCCGGTTTGATCTCGATCGCGTCGTCGACGGCGTTAGGCGGGAGGAGGGCCACCGGCCGGGGGATCACGCCGATCCGAACGGTCCCGGTCGCCGTGGCGCCGTAGGTGTCCGCCACCTCGTAGGTGAAGGAGTCGGTGCCGGCCGTGCCGGGGTAGGCCTCGTAGACGAAGAAATCACTGCCCCGCTTGGTGATGCGCCCGAGGGCCGGCGGCGTCGTCACGTCGGTCAGGTAGACGGAGTCGCCGTCGGGGTCGATGCCGTCCAGGGGCACCTGCACCTTGATGATCGAGTCTGCGAACGTGCGCATGGTCAGCGGCAGCGGCGTCGGCGCCCGGTTATTCGCCTTGTCCGGCCCGATCACGGTGAAGCGCACGACCGCGGTCGCGGTCTCCAGGTACGGGTCGGTGATGGCGTAGGCGATGCTGTACGCGCCGGGTTCCTTCGGGGCCTGGTAGCGCACCTGCTTACCGGTGACGAACGCGAGCCCCCCGGCGTTGGCGGTGTCCACGAGGTCGGGCGAGAGCGTCATCGTTCCCGAGTCCGGGTGGTAGTCGTTGTCCAGCACGGGCACGCTCACGATGTCGCCCGCGCGCACGCTGACCGAGTCGTCGACGGCCACCGGGGGCTGGTGCTTCACAAGCGGCGGCACCGGGACGATGGTGATGCCGGCCGTCGAGGTGCCCTGTCCGTCGCTGATCGTGTAGGTGAACTGCACCTGCTGGGTCAGCGCCGCCGAGGCGGTCACCCGGAGCACGGTGTTGGTGAGGATTTCGACCGAGACCAGGTCCTGGGCGCCCGAGGTGTCCACGGATTGCACCGCCAGCACCCGGCCGCTCGGGGACACGTCGTTGCCCAGCACCGGCACCGTGAGCGGTTCGCCGGCGCGCAGGTAGGCGGTGTCCTTGACCGCGATCGGCGGTAACACCTCGGTTGGATTCTCGGTCACGTCCACCCGGATCAGGCCGACGCTCGACGCGGCCCCGGCGCCGAGGCTGTAGGTGAAGACGTAGCTGCCCGCCTCGGGAGCGGAGACGGCGACGGTGCCGCGGTCCAGGTTCGGCACGGCGGTCACGTTTTCGGGCACATCGTTGACCCCGATCAGGGCCAGGGGCTCGCCGGACGGGGACACGTCGTTGGCGAGCGGTTCGACCAGCACGGTCTCGCCCACGAAGGTGGTGGCGAAGTCGGGGGTGCCGACCGGGTTCAGGCTGCCGGGGGCCTTGACCTCGACGGTGAGCACGCCGGTCGAGGTGAGCGTGCCGTCCGACACGACGAACTGCACCTCCTTGACCCCCAGCTCTGAGGTCTTGCTCTCGAAGGTGATGAAGCCCTCCGGTCCGAACCGCACCCCGTCTCCGGTGGTCGGCGAGGCGGATACGAGGTAGATGTCGTCGCCGTCGGGGTCGATCCAGTCGCTGAGCACGTTGTAGCTGACGATCTGCCCCTGCTCGACGGAGATCGCGCCGGCCCGGTTCGACACCGGGGCCTCGTTGAGTTCGAACGGGCGCACGGTCAGGTTCACGCTCGCCTCGGCGACGGCCCCGCGGCCGTCGGCGACCGTGTAGCGGAAGCTGACGGTTCCGGCCAGGTCGGCGGCCGGGGAGAACTGCAGCGCCCGGCCACCGTCGATGTAGTCGAGCCGCCCCTGCGCCTCGTTGAACCCGTTCGTGTTGACCACGGTGAGCACGTCGCCGTCGGGGTCGGTGTCGTTCTCGAGCACGGGCAGCACGGTGGTCTTGCCGGGTCGGATCCCGTAGTTGTCGTCGTGGGCGAGCGGGGCCCGGTTCTGCGGGGTGCGCTCGGCCAGGGTGTCTTCGAAGGACTGCTGGGACGCCTTCTCGTCGCCCTCCTCCGAGTCCTCCTCCTGGGGCGGTGTCACCTCATCCCAGTTCTCCACCAGTCGCATGTTGGCGTCGACGAGCCACACGTTCCCGTTGGACAGGTTGTTGAGTGCGATGACGTTCCGGTTCACCCGGAATTCCAGCGTCGAGCCCTGCGTCGCCTGGGCGATGGTCTGCCGATTCGGTTTCTTGTCGGTGCAGGCGGCCAGGTACTGCTGGGCTCCGGCCCAGGCGCCGTGCGCGCATCCGTTCAGCCAGACCGGTGTCGACACGTCCTTCGGGTCGGTCAGGGGGGTCTTGATCCCGGCCGGCACCGTGGTGATGTCACCGCCGCCGAGGGGGACCTCGAGCAGGGAATCGCCGGTTGCGACCACGGCGAAGGCGTTCTCGGCTCCGCTCTGCTGCAGCTTCAGCGCCTGCCCCGGGAGGTCGATCGGGGCTCCGCCGTCGACGATCAGCCGGTCCTTCTCGGTGTCGAGCACGACCGGCGTCTCCCCCACCGCGGCCAGTTGGTGCGCGCCGAGGCGGGGCAGGTCGCTGCGCTGTGGCTCACTGCCGGGCTCGGCGATGGTGACCAGCTTCTTCTTCGCCGGCGAGGTGCCGAACACGGCGCCCGCCCGGGAGACGGCGATGTGAGCGCCCTTGCCGAGTTTGAGAACCGGATCGGTTTTCTTGGGGTCGAAGCTCAGTTCCTGCGCTGCGTTGATCACCCAGACCTGGCCGGTCCCGGGCGCCAGGACCGCGATCGTGTCGCCGCCGTAGGCGATCTCCGAGCCGACCGGCACGTCGACGCGCTGGCCGAGGGTGGTGAAGGAGGGGTCCACCCGCTCGAGGGAACCCACGCTCTCGTCGTAGAGGAAGACGTCGTCGCCGTCCTGCAGCACGGTGAAGGCGTTGGATGCCGCGTTCACGGAGCCGTTCAGCTCTTCGATCTGCCGGTTGAGCCGACCCGCGAGCAGCTGTTTGCCGTTGGTCACCCAGACGTCCCGGGCGGTGAGGTCGACGTCGGTGACCGGGAAACCCTGGTGCAGCACCGCGAACGTCAGCGGGATGCCCGCCATGACGGCGATGGCGACGACGGATGCCGCGGCCTTGCGGGCACGAAGCCACCGGCTGAAGGACCCCACCCTGTTGCCCCTCGCCCAGTTCGTTTCGCCTCGCAGAAGTCCTCGACGGACCTCTCCCCGGGGAATACGCTAACACGCCGGAGGCGCATTCTCACCCCACACGGGTCAGCGGTTGCAGACCCGGTTGGCCTCGGAAAGTTTGCCGTCGCCGCGTTGCAGATACAGGTCGACGCACACCCGTTCGCCCGGGGTCACCTCGTCGACGGCGATGTCCGCGGTGGAGCTCAGTTTCGGCTGGTTCGGCGTTTCTGCTCGCGCCCACCGGTACACGTCGCCTTCCTCGGGGTCGGGGCTGGCCACGGTGAACGTCACGACGGTGCCGTCGACGGAGGTGGCCGTGCCGGTGAGCGTGAGAACGGGCACGCCCGACTCCATCGCGGCGTCTCCGCTGTCGCTGGACGGCGTCTTGACCGGGGCCACTCCGGGGGTGGTCTGGCTTCCCGTGACGACGACCGCGGCAACGACAGCGCCGATCAGTGCCACGCCGGCTGCTGCCGAAATCAGCAGGACCAGGCCGCGCCGGCAGCGAGCGGCGGGCTCGGCCGGGTCCGCGTTCGACGCGTCCGCGTTCGGCGGGTCCGCGTTCGGCGGGTCCGTCTGGTGCGGCAGGCTCTCCCCCGTCGGCACGACCGGTTTCCGCGGCCGCAGGACGGTGTCGGACGCCCGCCCGCGCATCACGGTGGCGTCGCCGGACTCGGGCGTTGCCGGGTTGCGCGGGGACTGGGGGCGGATGACGACGGCCCCCCTGACCCGCGTTTCCCCGCCGTCCGGGGAGGGAGCAGAGGGGACGGGTGCTACGCCGGCCGGCTGGGCGGCGATGCTGACGACGGAGCGCGCCCGGGTCTCATCGGCACCGGCCGGTGAATCCGCCGACGCGCGCGCCGGACGGCCGGAGGGGTCCGTCCCGGACGGGGCCAGGCGCGGGACCTCGATCGCGGTCGCCGAGTAGCCCAGCTCGAGCTCGATTCGCTGCAGGGCCCTGGCGAAGTCCACGGCGCTCGCGTAGCGGGCCGCCGGGTTCTGCGCCATCCCCTTCGCCAGCACGGCTTCCAGCGACCGGGGCACGTCCCCCCGCCCGATCGGCGTGATCGCGCCGCGTTCGATCCGGCCGATCAGGTCGAGCGTGCCGTTGGACCGGCCGCGGATTTCGAAGGGCGTGCGGCCGGCGAGAAGCGTGTGGATGGTGGCGGCCAGTGAGAACACGTCGCTGCGGACATCCGGCACCGGGTCGTCTTCGAACATCTCGGGCGGCGACCACGGCACGCTCATCCCCACCGACTGGGTTTCGGCGGCGGCGCCGGCAGCGAGCACGGCTGCCGGGCCGCCGGCCTGCGCCTGCACGGGGAGGTCGCTCTCGAGCGTGGAGGAGATGCCGAAGTCGGTCAGCGCGGGCCCGCCGAAGTCGTTCGTCAGGACGTTGCCCGGTTTGATGTCGCGGTGCAGGATGCCGGCGGCGTGTGCCGTGGCGACCGCGCCGGCCAGGCGCACTCCGATGTGCAGGGAGTCCTCGACCGTGAACGGGTCGCGCTTGTACCGCTCCGACAGGCTCGGGCCCGAGCAGTACTCCATCACGAAGTAGGGGCGCCCGTCCCCCGCGACGCCGGCGTGGTAGATCGTGACGATCGACGGATGCGTGGACAGCCGGGCCATCAGGTTCGCCTCGTCGACGAACCGGGCCCGGGTGGACTCGTTCAACTGCTCGGTCAGCAGCACCTTGACGGCCACGCGGCGGCGCGGCAGCTGCTGGTCGTAGAGGAAGACGTCAGAGAAGCCGCCGGAGCCCAGGGTCTGCACGTAGTCGTAGCCGGGCAGTTCGGGTGGGAGGGATACGGCGCGGCCCATCATTCCTCGCTCACGGTGAGGGTCAGGCCACTGCCCAGATCGATGACGGTCCCCACCAGGACCGACGCCGATTCGCCCCTGCGCAGTTTCTGCGGCGGCCGGCCGGGAAGCACGATCACGGTGCCGTTGCGGGACTGGAGGTCGGTGACGACGACGGTGTCACCCTCCACCGTGACCCGCACGTGGTTGCGGGAGATGTCCTGGTCGCGTCCGCCGAGGCTGACCAGGCGCGGCAGCCGGCCGCCGGGCACCTGGCTCACGCTGGGGGCGCGTCCGATCAGGACCGGCTGCGGTCCGAGCGGTTCGCGGCCTCCGCCGGGCAGAAGCAGGAACAGTGCGGGAAGGGCCGGCGCGGGCACGACCGGCGCTGACAGGACCGGCGCGGGCGGCCCCGGCTCGGGCCGGGCCACGCCCGAGGCGCTCCTCAGCTTGTGGAGGTCGCCGCTCATCACCGTCAGCCCGTCATGGTGGTCGGTGTCCACGGAGGATTCGGGCGCCCCGCCCGGCGGCCGACCCACGGATCGACGGAGATTCACGACCGTCTCATCGCTGATGGCCTCGTCCGGGACGGGGATCACCGGAGCACTGACCGGCGGGACGATGATCTGCGGATCGCTGATCTGCGGAACGCTGACCTGCGGAACGCTGACCGGCGGGGCCGCGACCGTTGCCGCCACGGGCACGACCGGCACGACCGGTGCGACCGGCACGACCGGTGCGACCGGCACGACCGGTGCGACCGGTGCGACCGGGACGACCGGAGCGGTGGGCGCGATGGGCGCTACCGGCGCAACCGGGACAACCGCCACGACCGGTGCGCCGGGCCGCGATGCGGCTCCGCGCGGGTTCAGGACGATCCAGCGGGACCTCACCATCCCGCAGGAAAGGGGAAGCGCGGCGCGCTCGAGACGCCCGTTGAACTCGTCTGTGGCGGGTCCGCACTCGAGCAGGAAGGCCGTCACCGAGGCGACGGACTGTTCCCGCCAGGTGGCCACGCCGGCGCCCGACAGCAGCACCTCGCCGGCACCGGTCGACAGCCGCAGTGCCACGTCGCCGCGCACGATGGCGTGCACGGTCGCCCCGTCGCCGAGGTCACCCTCCCACGTCAGCAGCACGAACGGAGGCGCCGTGAACACCCCTTCGGACGTCAGGGCATCGAGAACGCCCTGCACGCCGCCGTCGAGGCCGGACCACAGCCGGTCCACCGTCCGCTCGGAATCCTCCGTGCGCACCACAACCAGCCGCCCGGCCTGCGTCGCCGCCAGCCAGTCCCCCGACTCATCGTGTTGATACGAGAGCATGTGTCATCTACCCCTGGCTTCTCGGCCTCGTGTCCTCGAGGTGCTCGTGCATCCCCGTCGCACGGTCCCGTGTGCTGTCGTCGTCCGCATCCTGCCCCGGATCATCCAGGACCGACTCGATGTATACGACCGTAACGTTATCGTGTCCGCCCCGTGCCAGCGCCGCGTCGACGAGCACGTCCGCCAGGGACCTCTCGGTCTCGGCGGTCCCGTCGTAGGCGGCCAGCAACCGGGCGATCTCGGAGGTGCCCAGTTCCTTGGTCAGCCCGTCGGAGCAGATCAGGAAGGAGTGCCGGCCCCGGGCCGGCAGCAGCCAGACGTCCGCGTCGACTGACTCGTCGGCGCCGATCGCCCGGGTGATCACGTTGCGTTCCGGGTGGTGTTCGGCTTCCACTGCGGAAATGAGTCCGGCATCCACCATTTCCT
This sequence comes from Cryobacterium sp. TMT4-10, assembly GCF_004403275.1. Taxonomy (NCBI): domain Bacteria; kingdom Bacillati; phylum Actinomycetota; class Actinomycetes; order Micrococcales; family Microbacteriaceae; genus Cryobacterium; species Cryobacterium sp. TMT4-10. The sequence goes on along the minus strand of NZ_SOGU01000026.1, from coordinate 26,977 downwards.
GCACCGCCGAGTGGTCGACGCTCAGCTGGGTGAGCGTGCGCCCGTCCCAGGTGTAGACGCGGGAGTCGCCGATGTTGAATGCCATCCAGTGGAAGCCCACATCGTCGCCCGCGTCCACGAACGCGACGCCCGCGAGGGTGGTCCCGGAGACGGCTGTGCCGTAGTCGTCCACGGCGCTGAGATCCCGCACCGCGTCGTTCGAGGAATGGATGGCGTCCAGGATGCGTTCCGGCGTCGACGGCGTGTCACGGGCGATGTGTTCGTCGAATACCCGGACGACCGTTTGGCTGGCCACGTCACCGTGGGCGTGGCCGCCCATGCCGTCGGCCACCAGGAAAATCGGCGACTGCGCCAGAAAGCTGTCCTCGTTGATCTTGCGCTCACGGCCGACGTCGGTTCGGGCGCTGAACACGAAGCGCGCGCGACTTGCCGGGAGCACGATCTCGATCTCACTCTGCATGGCCACGTCTGCTCCAGTGTTCAGTTCCGATTGCCGCACGTCGACGGGGTCACTCCTCGGCGAGGTGGGGGATCTCTTCGGCGAGGGTGTGTCCGCGCCGGCGGGCGTCCCGTGACGCCTTGATCACGCTGGCAATAGTAGCGACAGCCATGGAGACCACGATCACGCCGAGGGAGGTCCAGGTGTCGATTTCCGGCGCCCACTCCACGCCCTGGCCGCCGTTGATGAACGGCACCTCGTTGGTGTGCAGGGCGTGCAGGACGAGCTTCACGCCGATGAAGAAGAGGATGAACGCGATCCCGTACTTGAGGTATTCGAGGCGTTCGAGCAGGCCGCCGAGCAGGAAGTAGAGCTGGCGCAGCCCCATCAGGGCGAAGACGTTGGCGGTGAAGACGATGAACGGGCTCTGGGTGATGCCGAAGATCGCCGGAATCGAGTCGAGGGCGAAGACCAGGTCGGTCGTGCCGATCGCGAGGAGCACGATCAGCATCGGGGTGAAGACCTTCTTGCCATCGATCAGGGTGCGCAGCTTCGAGCCGTCGAAGGTCGAGGAGACGTTCAGGTGGGTGCGCAGGAAACGGATGAAGGCGTTGTCCGCCTCGTCCTCTTCCGGTTCCTTGGCCAGCGCCTGATGCACGGCGGTGTAGAGCAGGAACGCACCGAAGATGTAGAAGATCCAGCTGAAGTTCTCGATCAGCTGGGCGCCCAGCAGGATGAAGATGCCGCGCAGCACGAGCGCGATGATGATGCCGACGATCAGTACTTCCTGCTGGTATTTACGGGGCACCGAGAACCTCGCCATGATGATGACGAAGACGAACAGGTTGTCGATGCTCAGGCTGTATTCGGTCAGCCAGCCGGCCAGGAACTGGCCCGCGTGCTCGGCGTCGGCCAGGAGGAGCATGAGCAGGGCAAAGACCAGGGCCAGGGCGACGTAGAACACCACCCACAGGGTGGCTTCCTTCATGGATGGCACGTGAGGGCGTTTGAAGACGATCAAGAGGTCGGCGAGCAGGATCACCGTCAGGATGACGAGGGATCCGACTTCGAACCAGAGCGGGAGAGCAAGTTCCATGGGGGCGGGGGGCCTTTCACTAGCGGGATGCTGACGGAGTGCAGCACGAAACCCGAAAGTCTCTCCCGCATCGATCACTCGATGCTGCCGCGCCGGGGCCCCGGCACCGCGGCCCGTGTTGACGTTCACGGCACAGGACCCGAATCGGGCCCACAGGGATACTCCCCTTCACTTGGAGGAGTCTACCGGGCCGCGGCGGCTTTCTCGTCCCGTTGCACGCCGTCTGCCACCGGTCACCGGCCGACGGGTGCCGGGTGCCGGGTGCCGGGTGCCGGGGCCGTTAAAGCAAAAACTCCCCCGGGGTTGCCGGGAGAGTTTCAGGTTGTGACCCCAGCGGGATTCGAACCCGCGTTACCGCCGTGAGAGGGCGATGTCCTAGGCCGCTAAACGATGGGGCCGTTTGCAACTCGTCGAGTATGCCACACGGATGAGCGGGAAACCAAACTGAGCGCCTCAGGCGCAGACGAAGAGGGCTCCGGGCACCACGTCGACCTGCACGGGAAGGGCCCCGATCCGCTCCCCGTCGGCATACGCGAACACGCCCTCGGCGTCCATGCGCACGCTGCGGCAGCGGGTGATCTCGACCTGCGGCAGGCCTGTATGCGTTCCGGAGAATACCTTCGGGAACACGCGCAGGAAACCGATCCGGGACAGCGGGGTGACGACGAACAGGTCGAGCAGACCGTCGTCGATGACCGCGTCCGGGGCGATCCGCATGCCGCCGCCGATCGAGACGTTGTTGGCGACGGAGATCAGCATCGCGCGTTGGGTGCGCTCCACGCCGTCGACCGTGAGGCGGTAGGTGAGGGGCTTGAACGTGGCGAGCACCAGCAGCATGGCCAGGGTGTACCGGCTCTTGCCGCGGGGGCGGCGCATCCGGTTGGCCCGTTCGTTGACGACGGCGTCGAACCCGGCCGAGAGCACTCCGGCGAACCAGGTCGTGACGTCCCCGCACGTTGCCCGGCCGCAGTCGATGGCGCGCGGCGCCCGGGCGAGGGCGGCGAGGAGGTGACGGATGGCGGCATCCGTGTCGTCGACGGGGATGCCCAGCCCGCGGGCGAGGTCGTTTCCCGTGCCGCAGGGCACGATGGCCAGCGGTATCGTCCGTCCGGCCAGGAGGTTCGTGCCCAGGCTCACCATCCCGTCTCCGCCCACGACGACGAGCACGTCGACCCCGGGGACCAGCAGCGCCAGGACCTCGAGGCGCAGCAGCTCGAAGCTGACCTCGCTCCGGACGGTCACGTCGTGGCCTGCCGCTCGAAGGGCGACGACGACCCGCGGACCGACGTCGCTCCGGCGGCCGAAAGAGGCGTAGGCGTTGATCGCGACGACGAGGCGGAGAGTCGGGCTGGGGGGTGCGGCCCGGGGAGGAACAGAATTCACCGCTCCAGTATCGCGCCTCGCCAAGTTGCAGCGCGCCGTAATTGGGTATTAGCTCGACCCATGAAACTGACGAAGCTGGAGCATGCGGCACTCATCGTGGACAAAGCCGGTCACAAGTTGTTCATCGATCCCGGCTCGTACACGAGCCCGCTGACCGAGACGGCGGGCGCCGTGGCCGTCGTGATCACCCACGAGCACCCGGATCACTGGACTCCCGAGCAGCTCGACCGCATCCTGGCGCTGAACCCGGAGGTTCCGATCTTCGCTCCGGCCGGGGTGGCCCACGCTGCAGCCGGGTATCAGGTGACCGTCGTGTCGGCCGGTGACACGGTCGAGGTCGGGCCGTTCACCCTGAGGTTCTTCGGCGAGAAGCACGCGGTCATCCACGAATCGATCCCGGTGGTCGACAACATCGGGGTGCTCGTCGACGATGAGCTCTACTACGCCGGAGACTCGTTCACGGTCCCCGACGGAGTGGCCGTGGACACCCTCGCCGTTCCGGCCGGGGCCCCCTGGCTGAAGATCAGCGAGGTGATGGACTACGTGCTCGAGGTCAAGCCGCGACGCGCCTTCCCGACGCACGAGATGCTGCTCTCCCGAGCCGGCAAGGAGCTGTCGAACGCGCGCATCCGCTGGGCCACCGAGCAGAACGGCGGCGAGTACTTCCCGCTCGAGCCCAACGAGTCCCTCGACCTGTAATACATCGCACTCCTTTCGGGGGTAGCTCTGTAGGAATCCCACAATGTTCACGGGGCCAGCCCGGAATGTGTTGGCCTCAGTCCTGAACTTTTTCGCGCCTTCGATTCTGCGTCCGGCCCACTGCTACGTTCGTGACACTCCGGCGCGCCACCGTGCCGTGCGGCCTTCGACCAGCGGCCGCCACGCCGGAGTCAGTCCGCGCACCGCACACACACCACGCGAGTTCCGGTATGCCCGCATGCCCGCTCACGTCTTTCGAGGAGCCTCAATGATGAGATCTGACCGTGCCCTGTCCCGCCGAAGCACTCTGGGCATCCGTTCCACCCTGACCGGGCTCACCCTGCTGCTGGTCTTGCTGCTGACCTTCTTCTTCCTCACCACGGGGCGGCTCGCCAGCGGCGCCGGAGAGCTCTCCGCCGGTGCTGTCCAGGTGCAGAACGGCTCCGTGAAGGTCGCCGGTGGCGCGGCGAAGCTCGCCGAGGGCGCCGAGGCCCTGTCGGTGGGCGCGGCCTCCGCGGCATCCGGAGCGACCGACCTCCAGGCCGGGGTGAGCCGGGCCAACACGGGTGCCGGCAGCCTGGCGACGGGCGCGGAGAGCGCCTCGGCCGGGGCAGGCACGCTCCTGGAGGGAGCGCTCACGAGCGTCAGCGGCAGCACCAGGCTCATGCTCGGCGCCGAGTCCGCCGCACGGGGCGCGGAGAGCCTGTCCACCGGCGCCGCCAGCGTCGCCACCGGAGCGAGCACTCTCGCCACCGGTGCCGGGGCGGCTGCGACCGGTGCGGCGACTCTCGCCGCCGGCGTCACCGCGGCCGGTACCGGCGCCACGAAGGTCTCCGCCGGCGCGACGACAGTCTCCGCGGGTGCGGCAAGCCTGGCCGGCGGCGCCGGCCAGGCTGCCGCCGGCGCAACGACGGCTCGTGACGGTTCGATCCTGCTCGCCGCCGGCACGGCATCCGCTGCCCAGGGCGCGGACCAGGCCCGGCGCGGGGCCGAGGCACTCGCACAGGGAGCAACCGGGCTCTCTACCGGGGCCGGCAGCGTGGCCGCGGGCGCCACGAAGCTGGATGCCGCCCTCGCCACCCTCGCCGGCCAGGTTGAGGCGGACACGATCAGCCGGGACGCCCTGCTGGCCACCCTCAAGGGACTGAGCTCTGCTGCCTCCACCCTGCGCACGGGCACCACGGGACTCGAGTCCGGGGCCGTGGCCCTTCGGGACGGTTCCGCCGCCCTCCGCGACGGATTGACGCCGCTGAGCGCGGGCACAGCGGTTCTGCAGACGAAATCCGCGGAACTGCGGGACGGACTCACCGCCCTCGCCAGCGGCATGGCCCAGGTGTCCGGCGGAGCCGCCCGACTGGCCACGGGCGCCGGCGCCCTCGCCACGGGAGCCTCCGAACTCCAGGTCGGCACGCAGGCGCTCACCGTCGGATCCGAACGGGTCGCGGCAGGCACCAGCGCGGTTTCCACCGGTGCGAGTTCCCTTCAGGGCGGCGTCGGCCGAGTGGCCGCCGGCGCCTCATCGTTGTCCGAGGGAGCGACGACCCTGGCAACGGGCGCCGTGAGCCTCGCCGACGGCGCAACCCGCATCTCGGTCGGCGCCGGATCACTGGCCGAGGGCACGCAGACCCTCGCGGCGGGGGCATCCACGCTGGTCCTCGGAACCACCGCACTCGAAACCGGGTCCACCGCCCTGGCCACGGGCACCGAGAAGGTATCGGCCGGATCCGGGACGCTCCTCGAGGGCGCGAACACGCTCGCTGCGGGCACCGCCGAGCTGAGTGACGGCAATGAGAAGGTGGCCGCGGGTTCCGGCCGGCTGGCCGATGGTGCCGAGACGGTGAGCTTCAATCGTGCGGCACCCTGGATCATCATCGTGGTCGGACTGGCCCTGGCGGGAGCAGCCGTCTGGCTGCTCCGCCGCCTGAGAATGGCTCGCCTCGGAATGGCGCGCTGACCGACGACAGGCAGGCGGCGGGGCCCGGATCAGTCGATCCGGGCCCCGCTCTGTTCGTTCCGCCACGATTTCGATGCAGTTACTGTATTTTTGTCTGTGTACCCACGGAATGCCCACCTCTCCCCCAAAAGGATCCCGACTCCCATGACAGTTCCCGTTCTCTCCGCCCAGAACATAGGCAAGTCCTATGGGAGCGGGTCCAACCGGTTCGACGCGCTCAAGGGCGTCTCCCTGGACATCCACGCGGGCGAATCGATCGCCATCGTGGGTAAGAGCGGGTCGGGCAAGTCCACGTTGATGCACCTCCTCGCACTGCTGGACAACCCCGACAGCGGCGCACTCCTGGTCGAGGGCACCGACGCCAGAAAGCTCAAGGGCAAGGAGGTGAACCGGCTGCGCAATCAGGACTTCGGCTTCGTGTTCCAGCAGTTCTTCCTCACCGCCAATGCCACCGTGCTCGAGAACGTGGTGCTGCCGCTCAAGATCGCCGGCGTCAGCCCCCGGGAACGCAAGGCTCGCGGAATGGCCGCGCTCGAGCAGCTGGAGCTGGCCGACAAGGCGAAGAACAAGGCGATGAACCTGTCCGGCGGACAGAAGCAGCGTGCCGTCATCGCCCGCGCCCTGGTCAACAACCCGAAAGTGATCTTCGCAGACGAACCGACCGGCAACCTGGACACGGCCACCGGAGCGGTCGTCGAGGACATCCTCTTCTCGCTGAACCAGGACAAGGGCATCACCCTCGTCATCGTCACCCACGACATCGAACTCGCGGCGCGCTGCGACCGCCGAATCTTCATCCGCGACGGACTCGAAGACACCGCCGCCCGACCGACCGGCCGCAGATCAGCAGGAGCACACGCATGAAGTTCATCGACATCGTCAAGACCGCGATCGCCAACAGCTTCCGCAGCAAGCTCCGCACCGGCCTGACCGTGATCGCGATCTTCATCGGCGCGTTCACCCTCACCATCACCAGCGGGATCGGAACCGGGGTCACGAGCTACATCAACACCCAGGTCTCCTCGATCGGGGCCGCGGACGTGCTGACCGTCTCGAAGACCAACGACGCCGCGGCGTCGGGCACGGGTCCCGCCCCCTACGACCCGGAGAAGGCCACCACGGTCAGCCTGGGCAACGGATCACGCCCGGGCAGCACCATCCAGGCCCTCACCACCAAGGACCTCGAGGCCATCAAAGACACCAAGGGAATCCTCGGCGTCGACCCGTCCGTGCAGGTGACGCCCGACTACATCCAGCACGACGGCGGCGGCAAGTTCGAGTTGACCGTCAATCCGACCGCCACGCTCACCACGGCCGATCTCGCCGCCGGCGCGCAGCTGGACAACGACAGCAGCACTGACCAGATCCTGGTGCCCACGACCTACCTCGACACGCTCGACTTCTCTTCCGCGAAGGCCGCCATCGGCCAGACCGTGACCATCGGCATCCGGGACTTCGCGGGGACCGTGCAGGAAGTCCCGGCGACCGTCGTCGGCGTGCAGAACGAAACCCTTCTCGGCGCCGGCGCCGGCCTCAACCAGCCGCTGACCGACCGGCTGCACGCCATCGAGGTCGACGGCGCACCGGAGGCTTCCTCCCAGAGCTACGCGACCGCGACCGCCCGGTTCGACCCGAAGGCGTCCGAGGCGAAGATCACCGCGATCAAGGCGGACCTCGCCGACCAAGGCTATGCGTCGCAGACCGTGGCCGACCAGATCGGGTCATTCGAGACCGTGATCAACGTCATCATCGGCGTGCTCAACGCCTTCGCCGTGATCGCCCTGATCGCGGCCGGCTTCGGCATCATCAACACGCTGCTGATGAGCGTTCAGGAGCGCACCCGCGAGATCGGCCTGATGAAAGCCATGGGCATGAACGGCGGCCGCGTCTACACCCTCTTCAGCACCGAAGCGGTGTTCATCGGGTTCCTCGGCAGCGCACTGGGCGCACTCGTGGCGGTGGGCGTCGGTTCGCTGGTCAGCAACATCCTCGCGGACACCGTCTTCTCGAATCTCCCGGGCCTACAGGTCGTGCAGTTCGCGCCCAGTTCGATCGCGATCATCATCGGCGTGGTCATGCTGATCGCCTTCCTCGCCGGCACGCTGCCGGCCAGGGCCGCGGCCCGGCAGAACCCGATCGACGCTCTGCGGTATGAGTAGTCCCGTGCCCGATGGCCCGGCCGGGGCCGACGAGGGGCTGCGCGCCCGCAAGCGCGCAGCCACCCAGTCGGCCCTGGAACGGGCGGCGGTCTCGCTCGCTCTGGAGCACGGCTACGACAACGTCACCGTCGACATGATCTGCGAGGCCGCCATGGTCTCGCCGCGCACGTTCTTCAACTATTTCGGCACCAAGGAAGGCGCGTTCCTCGGCGGCACTCCGCCCGCGCCGACGGATGCCGAACACCAGGCGTTCGTGCACGGCACCAGCCGTGATGTGCTGGGAGACCTCGTCGGAATGATCGCCGACGCGATGGCCGACCACTCCCCCGACACGGACCTGCTCCGCCGGCGGAGGATGCTGATCGAGCGCACCCCGGAACTCCTCACCGGCGAGACGTCCCGCATCGCGGAGCTGGAGGAGCACCTGGTGAAGCTGGTGTTGGAACGCTTCGCGGTGCAGGGGCGCACCGAGGCCCGCACCCCCGACCTGGCCGACGAGGCGCGGATGGTCGTCTCCCTCGCCGGCAGCGTGATGCGCTACTCGATGCAGAAGTGGTTCTCCGGCGGTTTCACCGGCACCCCCGTCGAGCTGCTGCACCACTCCCTCGCCCTGGTGCGGCGCGTCGCCGGATCGATCGCTCCCGCCGCCCGTTGACGCCACCTCCCCACCGGACTCCCGGCGTGGAAGGTTCGTGGCGCACCCTGTGGACGCGGGCGCAGGGTAGAACCTGCGCCCGCGTCACCAGGGTGCGCCACGACGGATGCCGGCACCACGGCCGAGCCCCGGGGTGGCGAGGCTACGCGGTGACCAGCTCGCGCCAGTCGGCCAGGGGCAGGCCGTGCGCTTCGGAGACGGAACGGTTCGTGACCCGCCCGGCGGCGATGTTGAGGCCGAGGGCCAGGGCCGGATCGCGCTCGAGGGCCGCCTTGACGCCCAGGTTGGCCAGCGCCAGCGCGTAGCGCAGGGTGACGTTGGTCAGCGCGTAGGTCGAGGTGTTCGGCACCGCGCCGGGCATGTTGGCCACGCAGTAGAAGATCGAGTTGTGCACGCGGTAGGTCGGGTCCTCGTGGGTGGTCGCGTGGGTGTCCTCGAAACAGCCACCCTGATCGACGGCGATGTCCACCAGCACGGAGCCGGACTTCATCCGCGCCACGAGCGCGTTGGTGACCAGTTTCGGGGCCTTGGCGCCGGGGATCAGCACGGAACCGATGACCAGATCGGCATCCGTCACCGCGATCTCGATCTCGTAGCTGTTGGACGCGACGGTCTTCAGCCGGCCCTGGTACTGCGCGTCGAGCTGGCGCAGGCGGTCGATGTTGATGTCGAGGATGGTGACGTCGGCGCCGAGGCCCATGGCCATCGCTGCGGCGTTCGTGCCGGCCACGCCGGCGCCGAGCACGACGACCTTGGCGGGACGCACCCCGGGAACGCCGCCCAGCAGCACCCCCTTGCCGCCGGCGGGTGCCATCAGGGACTGCGCGCCGACCTGCACGGCCAGCCGGCCGGCGACCTCGCTCATCGGTGCGAGCAGCGGCAGGGCCCGGTTGGCGGTCTGTACGGTTTCGTAGGCGATGGCGGTGACGCCGGCCTCGGTCAGGGCGCGGGTCAGTTCCGGCTCAGCGGCCAGGTGCAGGTACGTGAAGAGGATCAGGCCCTCGCGGAAGCGGTGGTACTCGGCCTCGACGGGCTCCTTGACCTTCATCACCATGTCGGCGCGGGCCCAGACCTCGTCGGCGGACGCGACCAGCTCGGCGCCGGCGACGTGGTACTCGTCGTCGTTGATACGCGAGCCGAGACCGGCACCCATCTCGATCAGCACGGTGTGGCCGTTTGCCAGGAACTCCTGCACGCCGGAGGCGGTGATGGCTACGCGGAATTCGTTGTTCTTGATTTCCTTGGGTACACCGATGATCATGATCGACTCCGTTGCTCGGGGAACGCTGTGGCTGAGGCCGCCGGGCCCGGTTTCGACGTCGGACCAGCGGCGGGGTCAAGACTAGAACCACGTTCACTCCCCCGGCCGGCCGGCGTCCGGCCCGGACCGAGTGCGGAGCCCGTCCCAACCGGCCCGATCCGCGCGGAAAACAGCGAATTTGCCTTTTTGTTCAGGGGTTTTTCTGTCATCTCCGCTGGAAGGGAACGGCCGTTCCGGCGCAAACCGAACGACCGCCCGGATTGTCACTCGACAAATGTCGAACGTCGGGACGGCAAACGTCGCCTGATGTCCGTTCCACGCCCCGTCGGGCATCTAGCATTGACCCACATGAACAGCGCGGAGATCGAAGACCTGGTGGAGGCCCTCGCGGCCGCGCTCGACCGCGCCCTCTCGCTGGAAGACCTCGACGGCGGCCTGCTGGCCTACAGCCGGGACCAGCCGCTCGCCGACAGTGTGCGCGTCAACTTCCTGCTCAGCAAGAAGGTCCCGGCGGACGTCAGCGCCTGGCAGCTGCACCACGGCATCGCGACCGCGGTGCGCCCGGTCGTGGTCCCGGCCAACGTCTCATTGGGCATGCTGGGGCGGGTCTGCGTGCCCCTGATGGTGCGCGGGTTCCGCGTCGGCTACCTGTGGGCGATGCAGGGCTCGCACGACGAGTCCCCGGCCGAGATCCTCGGGGCGTTGCCTGCCGTGCGCGGCCAGCTCGACCGGCTGGCCGAGACGCTGCTGGACACGAAGACCGCCGAATCCGAGCACCGCCGGCAGCGCGAGGCGCTGTTCCTGGCGGCCTGCGACGCCGACACGGCCGCCATCGAGGAGCTCGCCGGCTGGCCGCAGGTGCATGCCGCCGGGCCCTGGCACCTCGCCACCCTGTTGCCGCGACCCGACGAGCCGGCGACAGCACGGGACGGCACGGCGGTCGACCCCGCCGCCGCGGTCCTGCTGCAGCGCATCTCGGCCCTCCAGGCCACCGTGGGCATCGACGCGGCCCGGTTCAGCGCCGGCACCGAGACGCATACCGTGGTGCTGCTGCGGGATTCCCCGGGAAGGGTGGTGCACACCGAGATCCTGCACCGGTACCGGGCCGAACTGGCCCGGCGCGGCGGCCGGGCCCAGCGCCCCGACCTGCTGGGGTTCAGCGAAGCGTTCCACGACCTCCGACGCTTTCCGGATGCCTACGTCCAGTCCCGCAAGGCGGTGCAGGCCGCCGCCGTTGACGCCCGACTGGGCACGATCGCCGACTTCCGGCAGATCGGCGTGTACCAGTTCCTCGCGGCCAGCAGCCGCAACCTCTCCCCGGTGGAATCGGTCTACTTCGCGGAGCTGCGGGACTTCGACGCCAACCATGAGCTCCTGCCGATGCTTGAGCTGCTCTACGACACCGACGGTTCCGTGCAGGATGTCGCGGCAACGCTGCACCTGCACCGCAGCAGCATCTACAACCGGCTTGCGAAGATCCGCACCCTGATCGGGGTCGACCCGCTGGGCGGCCAGGTGCGGCTCGAACTGCACCTGGCCATGAAGGCCGCCCGCTGGTCGCGCCGGCCCCGGATCTAGCCGACGAGCGCCGCCTTCTCGGCGCGGGCCTCCGCCCGCCACTCCTCGATCCGGGCCTGCTGCAGCGGAGCCTTGCGGTTCACGTACCAGGCGCCGCCGAGCCCGAGGAACCAGAGCGGGGCCACGACCAGGGCGAGGCGCGTGTCATCCGCCTGACCGAGCGCCCAGAGCATGAAGGCGAAGAACGCCAGCACGACCCAGGGCATGAACCGGGCGCCGGGCATCCGGTACGTCGAGGCGGCGTGCAACTGGGGACGGCGGCGGAGGAAGGCGAGGTAGCTGACCATGATGATGGACCAGACGAACATGGTCAGCACCGAGGCCACCGAGGTGACGAGAGTGAAGGCGCCCATGAACGAATCACCGGTGTAGAGCAGCACCAGCCCGGCGAGCAGGAAGATGCACGAGAACAGCAGCGCGTTCCGGGGAACCTGGCGGCTGCTCAGCGTGCCGAACGCCTTCGGGGCGTTGCCGTCCTGCGCGAGGCCGTAGACCATCCGGGAGGTCGAGTAGATGCCCGAGTTGGCGCTGGAGGCGGCAGAGGTGAGCACGACCAGGTTGACGACGATGGCCGCGACTCCCAGCCCGGCCAGGGCGAACATCCCGATGAAGGGACTGCTGCCGGGGTCGATCGTGCGCCACGGGTTGACCGCCATGATGATGACCAGGGCGCCCACGTAGAACAGCAGCAGGCGCACGGGGATGGTATTGATGGCCCGGGGCAGGTTCTGCTCCGGGTCCTTCGTCTCCGCCGCCGCCGTGCCCACGAGCTCGATGCCGGCGAACGCGAAGATGGCGATCTGGAAGCCGAGCACGAAGCCGGCCACGCCGTGCGGGAACATGCCGCCGTCGTTCCAGATGTTGTCGAGGCCGGCGACCGCGCCGGAGGGCGAGGTGAAGTGGGTCGCGATCATGACCACCCCGGTGCCGATCAGGGCCAGGATGGCGAGCACCTTGACCAGGGCGAACCAGAACTCGGCCTCGCCGAAGGCCTTGACGCTCGGGAGGTTGAGCAGGATCAGCACGACCGGTGTGAGCAGCGCCGGGATCCACAGCGGAGTGCCCGGCGCGAGCACGTCGACGTACCCGGAGATGGCCACGATGTCGGCGACGCCGGTGACGACCCAGAACGCCCAGTACGACCAGCCGGTGAAGAAGCTCGCCCACGGCCCGAGCAGGTCGCCGGCGAAGTCGCTGAAGGACTTGTAGTCGAGGTTGGACAACAGGATCTCGCCCATCGCCCGCATCACGAAGAACAGCATGAAACCGATGGTCATGTAGACGAAGATCACGGATGGCCCGGCGAGGGAGATCGTCTTGCCCGCCCCCATGAACAGGCCCGTGCCGATCGTGCCGCCGATGGCGAGCATCTGGATGTGCCGCCGGCTCAGGGAGCGGGCGAGGTGGGGAACGCCGTGGGAGTCAGGGGCTTCGTTGTCGGTACGTGTGGTTGCGCCTGGCGCGGCGGTGCGTTCGGTCATGTGGAGCAACACTAGGGCCTTTCGGGGCACCTCCGGTGCACTTCGTGTGCCGGACGAGTCCCTACGAGAGGATGTCCTTGGTGGCGAATCGGCTGTAGGCGAGCGCCCCGAACACGGCGATGTACCCGGCCTGGAGCAGCGCGTTGTCGCCGAACGATGACAGGTCCATCGGCTGCCGCAACAGGTCGGCGAAGCCCAGCCAGTAGTGGCTGAAAAGCCACGGATGCAGCCACGCCAGCTGCGGCAGCACGTCCAAGATCTGGGCGAGAACCGACACCACGACGGTGGCGGCCATGGCGCCCACGGGCACGTCGGTCAGGGTCGAGATGAACAGCCCGATCGCGGCGAACCCGAGCAGCGACACGGTCACGTACAGGGCGATCAGCGCCGAGCGCAGCAGCGAATCGGCCACACCGATGGTGTCTCCCGACAGGAGGGTCACGGGGCCCACGGGGAACAGGGCGGCACCGATGAGCGTGCCGGCCACCGCCAGGGTCAGGGTCGCGACCAGACAGAACATCGCGACACCGGCGTATTTAACGAGCAGCAGCCGCACCCGGCCGGCCGGGGCGACGAGCAGGTACCGCAGGGTGCCCAACCCGGCTTCGCCCGCGATGGTGTCCCCGGCGACGACCCCGATGGTCAGCGGCAGGAACAGCGGGATCGCCACGATCATGGCGGTGAACGCGACGAACAGGCCGTTCTGGGTGACCCGGTCCAGGAACGGCGGCCCCTCCCCCGGCGCCAGCGTCTCCGACGACAGCCGGACTGCCACGGCGAGCAGGATCGGGATGAGGGCGATGGCGACCAGCATGGCCCAGGTTCGGCGGCGCCGGAACAGCACCGTCAGCTCGGAGCCGAGCAGGTCCCAGCCGGCGGAACGCGGCGCACTACTGGACGACATCGAAACCCTCCCCGGTCAGTGCGACGAATCGTTCTTCCAGGCTCGGTTCCTCGATCGAGAAGGCACGGATGCGCACCCCCGCGGCCACGAGGGCCGAGACCAGGGATTCCGGCTCGTTGATCAGGTTCTCCACCGTGTCACGCTCGAGCGGGGCCATAACCCAGGGGTCCTCGTCCGGCACGTCCGTGCGCCGGGGTACGAGTCCGAGGCGCGACAGCACGCCCTGCGCCGCCGCGGCATCCGGGGTGCGCAGCCGCACCAGGGTCTCGCCGACGTGGCGGAGGTCGGCCAGCGTGCCCTGGGCGACGAGGGTGCCGGCGCTCATCACGGCGGCGTGGGTGCACATCTGCTCGACCTCCGCCAGCAGGTGGCTGGACACGAACACCGTGGTGCCCTCGGCCGCGAGCGACCGCACGAGACTGCGCACCTCACGGGTGCCCTGCGGGTCGAGTCCGTTGGTCGGCTCGTCGAGCATGAGCAGCTCCCGCGGCTGCAGCAGGGCGTTGGCGATGCCGAGGCGCTGCTTCATGCCCAGCGAATAGGCGTGCACCTTTTTGCCCGCCGCGTGGGTCAGCCCCACCCGGTGCAGGGCCTCGTCCACCCGGACTCGCCGGGTGCGCGAGGGGGCGTGGCGGTCCGCGGTGTCGAACCGGCGCAGGTTGGCCGCCCCGGACAGGAACGGGTAGAACGCGGGGCCCTCGACGAGCGCGCCCACCCGGGGCAGCACCTCGTGCAGCCGGGACGGCATGTCCTGGCCCAGCACGCTGATCTGCCCGCTGGTGGCCTGGGTCAGGCCCAGCAGCATCCGGATGCTGGTGGTCTTCCCTGACCCATTGGGACCGAGGAATCCGAAGACGGACCCCCGCGGCACCGCCAGGTCGATGGCGTTGACGGCGATCTGCTCGCCGAAGCGCTTGGTGAGGCCCCGGCTCTCGATGGCAAGGTCGAGGGCCGGGGTGACGGGCGTCACTGTGCGCTGGTCACTGTGCGCTGTTCACTGGGCGCTTGCGGCGGCCTGGAGCTGGTCCACGGGGACCGATCCGGCGAAGAACCGGCCGTCGTCGGCCAGGAACACGTTGACCAGCGAGGTGGACAACAGCCGCCCGCCGTCAACCTTGGTGGCGACTTCGGACATCAGCGGGTTGTCGCCGAGTTCGGGGGGAACGGATGCCGCGGGAATCTCGACGATGGCGTCCCAGCCGGTGCCGGTCACGACGGGCAGTCCCTCGGTCGGGACCTCGGGCCTGGCCGTGTCGGGCGCGGCAACATCGGGCGCGGCGTGGTTGGCGGGCGTCTGCGGCAGCGCCAGTTCCTTGACGGTGGCGCCAGCCGGCGGGGTGAAGTCGAACAGGTCCGCGGAGGGAGCGCCGTAGTCCACGCTGCTGAAACCGACCTGGAAGGCCGGGTCCTTCTGGCCGGCGGCCCGCACGCTGACCTGAAGCGGCATTCCGGTCTCGGAGTCGACCGAGATCGAGACGGACTCCACCAGGGTGTCCGTGGCCTTGGGCGTGAGTACGAGTTCGTAGACGGTGCGACCGGCGACCCGGCCGTCGGTTCCGACCGTGACCACGGTGCTCGGGTCGATCTCACTCAAAAAGCGGTCCGCCAGCTGCGACGGCGTCGACACGTCGGCCGGGGCCTCTGCGTCGAGGGCGGCCATTTTGTCTTTCATGCTCGCTGCGGCGCCGGCGGGAATGGCCAGGTGAGCGGCGGTGTCGGTCTCGGAGTCGTAGAGCCAGGCGTCGCTGCCGTTGCTGACGATATTGCGCTCCGCCATGCGGTCCTGGATCTGGACGCGAACCTTGGCGGGCCCGTCAGTGCTTCCGTCAGTAACGCTTCCGTCAGCGGCGCTTCCGTCCACGTAGACCCGGGCCGTGTGCGAGCCGCTGAGCAGCTCCAGCACGGAGGAGAGGGCGCCGCTCGCCGCGTCTCCGGAACCGGACGCGCCCTGCTTTCCCGCCTGTCCGGACATCTCGGCCCCGAGGTCGATCGCGGGCAGACTGAGGTTCGCCGTCTTCTCCACGGTTCCGGAGAACGCCGTAACGGTGCTGTCGCTGACCATCAGGAGCACCTGCTGGGCCGTCTTGTCGGGCAGGTCTACGGCGGCGCCGGCCTGGAGCGGCACAGCGATCACGCCCACGGCGATCACGGCCGGAACGACGACGGCGGGAAGCCACTTGATGGATTTGTGCGACATGATCAACGATCTGTTCCGAGACGAATCATGCCTCGATGCTACGCCGCTGCGCTACCGATCCGGCCGGTTCCGCGCTGAGAGGTTGCCCACAAAGCGCGGCGAGCACGTCGAATTCGTCGGGCTAGGAGAGCCCGGCGCCGCCCTCTGCGAGGAACGAGAGTCGGCGCAGCGTCTCCACGTTTCGCACCCCGATGACCGAGTCGCGCAGGAACAGGGGCACAAACCGGCCGGGGCCGGCGGTGGCATCCTCGGTGAGGCGCACGACGCATCCGTCGCCTCGGGCCTTCACGTCCAGAGCCACGTGGGCCTCGCCGATCGGCCAGCCCCGGGCCTTGAAGAGCGCGTGCCGGGGCGGGTCCCACTCCAGAGCAGATGTGGTGTCGTCAATCAGGGCGGGCCAGACTCCGACGGAGTGATGGATGGCGCTTCCCTCTTTGGGCCACGTGGCGTCGACGTCCCGCATGCGGGAGGCTCCGACGACCCAGCTCGGGTACAGCCATCCGTCTGCCAGAACGGCGAAGACGTTCTCGGGCGGGCAGCTCATGGTGCGGTAGTTCACGGCCACGGTGTCACCTTTTTCGGTTGGATGGGGAGAGATCGGGGGCGGTGCGCACCCCGAGGTCATGTCGCAGGGCGCTCAGGGCCGCGTGCCAGCCGGCCAGGCCGTGCACGCCGGGGCCAGGCGGCGTGGACGACGAGCAGAGGTACACGCCGTTCAGGGGCGTGCGCCACGGGTCCGGGGAGAGGACCGGGCGGCGCACGAGTTGGGTCAGACTCACCTCGCCGGCCGAGATATCACCGCCGATGTAGTTGGGATTGTGCTGTTCCATCTGCGTGGCGGTGCGGCCGGCGCTGGCCAGGATGGTGTCCCGGAAACCCGGGGCGTATCGCTCGATCTGGCGCACGGTCGCTTCGGTTTGGTCGATGGTGGAGCCGCGCGGAACATGGGTGTACGCCCACAGGGTGTGCCGACCGGCCGGTGCGCGGCTGGGGTCGATGACGCTGGGCTGGGACACGAGCACATACGGATCCTCGGCGTGCCGACCGCGGGCGACGGTGTTCTCGGCTCGCCGGATCTGCGCCCGAGTGCCGCCCACGTGTACGGTGGCCGCCGCCCGCAATCCGGCCGCCTGCCAGGGCACCGGATCCGACAGGGCGAAGTCGACCTTGGCGACGCCGTTGCCGTACCGGAAGGCGCGCAGCCGTCGCGCGTAAGCGTCCGGCAGCTCGCCCTCGGCGAGCCGCAGTAGCGCCCGAGGTGTGAGGTCGAGCATCACCAAGCGGGCTGGCGGCAGGTCGCTCAGCCGACGCACCTCGGTGGACGTGACGATCTCGCCACCGTGAGCGAGCAGGTCGTCGACCAGCGCGGTCACGATCGCCCCACTGCCGCCGACCGGGATCGGCCAGCCGCCGGCGTGCGCATACGTGGCGAGAGTGAGGCCGGCACCGGCGGTGGCGATACTGGGCAGTGCCCTCATCGTGTGTGCACTGACGCCGGTCAGGAGGGCGGGCGCGGTTTCGCCCGAGAAGCGCAGGTCCCAGAGCGGGCTGCCCTGCTCGAGGGAGCGCACGCCGAAGCGCAGTGCGGTGGCCGGATGCTTCGGCAGACGCAGAAGCTGCCCCCCGGTGAACTCCGCCACCTGCCCGGAATGCGCTACGAGAGGCGCGAAGAGCCGGTTCCAGGCCGCGCCGTCCCGGCCCAGCTCGGCGACGGTACGGGACAGGCTGCGGTAGGCGAGGCCGGCGCTGCCGCCCGGCAGAGGATGCCCGTAGGAGACCTCCGGGACGGCCAGTTCGATCCGGTCCGCGAGCCCGAACCGCTGAAAGAACTCCGAAGCCAGCGCAAGCGGGTGCACGGCCGAACAGACGTCATGGTGGAAGCCCGGCAGGGTCAGCTCCGCGGTGGCGGCGCCCCCACCGACGCTGTCGGACTTCTCGTAGACGCGCACCGAGAGTCCGGCCCGGGCAAGGGTAACCGCGGCGGCGAGGCCGTTGGGACCGGAGCCGACCACGATCGCGTCGACCTCCGGCATTCCCCGCTGCACGGTCCCCATGTCACTCTCCACTCGTCATGGCCACAGTCTCCCCCATTACGGCGAGAATCGCGTGTACGGCCTTCCAGAGCTCTGGCGTGCGCTTCTCCAGATGTTGTTCGGGGTGTTCGTGACACGCAAAAGAAGGTGTTCACACGGACGGCTCTGGCGGCTCAGCAGAACAGGATCAGCGCCTCGCCCTGCCCGCCGCCACCGCAGAGCGCGGCAACGCTGCGTCCTCCGCCGCGGCGCCGCAGCGCGAGTGCGGTGTGCAGCGCGAGGCGCGCGCCTGATGCGCCGACGGGGTGGCCGAGAGCGATCGCCCCGCCCTCCGTGTTGATCGCCTCCGGGGACACCCCGAGGTCGTCGGCCGATTGAAGCACAACGGAGGCGAACGCCTCGTTGATCTCGATGACGTCGAGGTCACCGACGGCCAGGGATTGGCGCCGAAGGGCCTGGGCGATGGCTCGGGAGGGCTGGGAATGCAGCGAGCCGTCCGGCCCCGCCACCTGACCGGCGGCGCCGATCTCGGCGAGCCAGGGAATCCCCGCGGCCAGGGCCCACGCCTTGCTCGCGACCACGACCATCGCGGCGCCGTCGGTGAGCTGCGACGAACTGCCCGCTGTGACGTTGCCGCCCTCCGCGAACGCGGGCCGCAGGCGTGCGAGCGTCTCGATCGTCGTGTCGCGGCGGATCCCATCATCCGCCGCGACGAGGACAGGGCCACCACGACGCTGCGGGACCGAGAGGGGAACTATCTCCTCGGCGAGGATCTCCGCGTCCTGCGCCGCGGCAGCGCGCGAGTGCGAAAGCGCCGCGAAAGCATCCTGGCGCTCCCTCGGGATCCCCCGCGTCACGTTGCCCCGGTCCGTCGCCGTCCCCATGAGCAACCGATCGAACGGGTCGACCAGGCCGTCGTGATTGAGGGAGTCGACGAGGGCGCGGTCGCCGAGCGGAGCCGCCCGGCGGGAGCCGAGAAGCAGGTGCGGCGCGTTGCTCATGGATTCCTGGCCACCGGCGACGACGACCTGGGCCTCACCGGTGCGGATGAGTCTGGCCGCGTCGATGATCGCGGTTAGGCCCGACAGACACAGCTTGTTGACTGTCACGGTCGGGACGTCCCAGCCGAGGCCCGCCCCGATACTCGCCTGGCGTGCGGGCCCCTGGCCCGCCCCGGCCTGGATCACCTGGCCCACGATGACGGCGTCGATCGCCGCAGCGGGGACGCCCGTTCGATCGAGCGCGGCCCGGATGGCATGTGCGCCGAGCTCGGCGGATTGAAGGGAAGCGAAGGCGCCATTGAAACGCGCGAACGGGGTTCGGGCGCCTCCGATCAGGACGGGAGTGGTTGCGGGGTCGCTCATGGTTGTTCCTTTGCGAAGAAGGGGTGAGAAGGTGGCGGGAGACGCTGGCTAGGCGAAGGCGGAAAACCCGGTGATGTCGCGACCGATGATGAGAGCCTGGACCGTCTCGGTGCCTTCGTAGGTGTGCAGTGCCTCGATGTCGGAGAAGTGCCGCGCTACGTGCTCCAGTGCTCGATCGGCACGCCCCGCGCAGAGTCACGAGGAATTGTGCAAGCCTGCTATGAAATGGCGTGCCATGTCAAGACACTCCGTCCCAAACGGACGCGCCGACGTGAGCAATGGTCCAGTGACCGGCTTGACACGGGGCACAAAGACTCCGAAACTTAGTGCTCGGAGTTGACACTCCGTGTCACACAGCGCCCAGTTCAACCCCATGACACACAACAAAGGAGTTGCAGCCATGTCCTCGACCGCATCACGTCCCACGACAATGTCCGTCGCCACGATCGTCTCGGAGTCCGCACGCCGCCAGGGCGGCAAGACGGCGCTGATCGTCGGCGACGAGACGGTGAGCTACGCCCAACTGTGGGATCAGGTTCGCGCCTATGCGGGAGGACTCCGGGATCACGGTGTCGGCAGGGGCGACCGGGTCGCCATCCTGATTCCTAACGTCGCCGACTTCCCCCGCGCCTATTACGCCATTCTCGCCCTCGGGGCGACGGTCATCCCGATCCACGCGCTCCTCGGCGCCGACGAGATCGAATATGTGCTGAGGGACAGTGGTACTCACACCGTCGTCGTCCATGCCGGGCTCCTCGCTGCGGGCTCTCGCGGCGCGGTCCAGGCGGGTGTCCACGTGCTGTCCGTCGGAGAGGCTCAGGGCAACGGCACGCAGACGCGGCTCGAAGACCTCGCGGCGAAGGCGACGCCCATCGACGACATCACCCCGACCGACCCCGGTGACACCGCGACGATCCTCTACACGAGCGGGACGACCGGCACCCCCAAGGGAGCGGAGGGCAGCCACTTCTCGCTGATCGAACAGGTCAACGCTCTTCTGATCTCAACCTTCGATTTGCGATCCAGCGACACCATTCTCGGCACCCTCCCCCTCTTCCACACTTTCGGGCAGACCTGCGTCCTGAATGCGGGTCTGAGAATCGGCGCAACCATCGTCCTCGTCCCGAAATTCGACGGAGACACGGCACTCACCCTCCTCAATCAGCACGAGGTCGACGTCTTCTTCGGCGTCCCGACCATGTACATCGCCCTTCTCGACGCGGCGACTCGCAACCACGAGCGCCCACGACGGCTGCGCTATGCGGTCTCAGGGGGTGCCTCTATCCCGCTGGCCGTCATGGAGCGCTTCAACGACGTCTACGGCGTCGAGATCCACGAAGGATACGGACTCACCGAGACGTCCCCCGTCGCGACCTTCAACCACGTTGGCGTCGCGCCGCGGCCCGGCTCGATCGGAACGCCGATCTGGGGCGTCGACGTCGAGATCGCCCGCGCGGATGTGGAAGACACGATCGAGCTGCTTCCGCGCGGCGAATTCGGGGAACTCGTCATCCGCGGCCACAACCTCATGAAGGGATACCTCAACCGTCCGGAGGCGACGGAAGCGGCAATCGTCGACGGTTGGTTCCGGACCGGCGATCTCGGGGTCAAGGACCAGGACGACTACATCCGGATCCTCGATCGAAAGAAGGACCTGATCATCCGCAACGGATACAACGTCTACCCGCGGGAGGTCGAAGAGATGCTCTCCCGGCACCATGAGGTCGCGGCAGTCGCCGTCTTCGGAGTCCCCGACGAGGTTCGCGGCCAAGAGATCGCGGCGGTCGTCGTCCGCGTCCACGGTGGCACCGTGACCCCCGAAGGAATCATCGAGTACGCCAAGGAACGAATCGCGCCCTTCAAGTTCCCGAGGTTCGTCGAGTTCGTCGACGCGTTCCCCCTGAACTCCAGCGGCAAGGTCCTGAAGCGAGAACTCGTCGCGCGGTACGCGGACAGGCTCCGCCTGGACGCGTGATAGCTTCAACGTCATGGTCGATGACCCGATGAGACGACAGAGGCCGTCCGATGCGACCACAGTCGCGATCGCCCTTCTCTCGACGAGGGGATACGAGGCGACGACCGTCGAAGAGCTCGCCGACGCCGCCCAGATCAGCCGGAGCACGTTCTTCCGCCGTTTCGGTTCGAAGGAAGACGTGGTCTTCGCCGATCACGACTACCTGCTCGAGCGCCTCTCCGCCTATCTGGACGCCGCCTCGGGCGACCCACTCGAGGCGCTGAGGCATGGTGCACGAATCGTCCTGGACCATCACCTCTCCCGCCGGGAGGCGTCGCTCACCAGACATGAGCTCCTGCAGCGCAATCCCACTCTACGTGACCGGGAGCTTGTGAGTTCCCATCGGTATGAGCGGGCTTTCGCGAGCTACCTCCGCGAGGTCGTCCCGGGCGCATCCGAACGCGGCTGGGCGATCACGGCGCTCGCGGCGGGAATCGTTTCCGTGCACAACGACATGCTGCGGGCGTGGCTCAAACGCGCCGAGATCCCCGCGACCGAAATACTCGACACGCAGCTGCGCAGCCTGTGCGGCCTGTTCAGCCCTGTGCTCTTCCCGGATCCGAATGAGCGCGCCGCGTCGTCGCGTGTCGTTGTCGCTGTCTTCGATCGCGACATCGGCCCGGGCCGGGTCCTCGCCAGAATCCAGTCGGCGATCGACGGAGCGGTTGCGTTCTGACGGGCTGTTTGCGGGCCTCGGTCCAGGCCGCCCCATCCGCGGAAACATGCGCGATCAGGGCGGATCGTTCCTAGCCGAGGGCATCGAAGAACGTGCCCAGAGTCGCCTTGTCCGTTAGGGGCGGGCGTATCGAGCCTTCGATCGGGAGGGGAAGGCGGAACACGTGGCGCGGACTCGCGGTTATACCCTGCAACTGACGAACAAAATACCCCAGGGGGTATGTTATTCTCGATTCCGTCGAGCAAGATCAAACGAAAAGGAAATTGCCATGTGCTACCAGATCACGTGTTCAAACTGCAAAAAGGCGACGTGGGACGGCTGCGGCCAGCACATCGAGGACGCGCTCTACGGAGTTGCGCAGTCCGATCGCTGCACGTGCGCAGATGGCTCCTGACGGACCTGATTCATCAGGCCGTTCCACAACCCTGTCCCGGGCGGCCATCGTGCGCGCCCGGATCCGGGCGGCCTACGAGTGGTCGGCGCTGCTCGGCGACACGTCTTCGTGTGCCCTTGCGAAGGACGGCCGCTCGCACCCCGCAGCAAAATTCGCTGAGGGAAAGGCGGCAGCTCTGGGCGAACTGTTGCGACGGGTTGCCGACGACACCGATCCCGGCGGGATCGTTGCCTCAGCCACTGCCGTGAAAATCCGCTGGTCAAACCAGCCGATACCCGTCACCCGACCGGACCGTGACTGGGAAGCCTACCGCGCGGGCGGAATCCAGGCCCTGACGGAGCTCAGTTCTCAGAAGGAGCTTACCGAACATCAGGGAACAGCCTCATGACCAGCGAGGAACGGCCGGTCATCGGCGAACTGGTCGATGGAATCGACATTCCCGTCGTCAACGAACGCGCAGTTCGGGCATCCGCCGGTCTGCTTTTTCTCGGCGGCATCGTTGCCCTGCGAAAGAGCATCGGGAACTGGGATCACACCATGAATCCTCACTCGAACAGAGGTCAGAACATGCGCCGTTTCGCGAAGCCAGGCTCGTGTTCGGTCTCGGCTTGGCCGTCGTGCTGGGGTGCACGTTCAACGCTCCCAACACGGAGAGGACAGTCGCGCAGATCCGAGTGGTTCCCATTCTCAACGATCCTCCCCCCGGTGGTGATCGGCTCGGCCGAGCCGAGTACCTCGGAAACGACCCACCGGGGAAAGCGCAGGACGCTGGCGTCACAGCCGTTTTCTCCGCTCCGGGCAGTCCCTCCGCGATTCTGGATTACTACCAGCCGGCCTACCCTCAATTCGAATTTCCCACAGGATCAAGCAGCGCGGACGCCATCGACATCAGCGGTAGAGACGGGTGGGGCTATGTGTCAGTGAATATACAAGTCAGCGCCCCGTACTTCGGACCGCAGCTCAACGTTACGTTGAAGCCGGCGCCGCCGCGTTCGACATATGTAACAGTGATCATCAACGGGCAAACTGAGAACAGTGTTGACGCCGACCCAAAACAGGGCCAATAGTGCCGTTTGAAAACAGGACCACTATTGATATTTCTACTATGCCGTATCGGCGGGGGCCGGTGGCTGTTCATCCGATAACTGGCGCCTTTGAGGCTGAGAACGTCGGCGTGGTGCACGATGCGGTCGATCATCGCGGACGCGACGGTCTGGTCGCCGAAGACCTCGCCCCAGCGCCCGAAGGATAAGTTGCTTGTCAGGATTAGGGACGCGTGTTCGTAGCGGCTCGCGACGAGTTGGAAGAACAGGTTCGCGGCGTCCTGATCAAATGGAATGTAGCCGACTTCACCGCACTATGCCGATATCGGCATAATCACAATGTCGGCATAAATCGCAGATCAGCACGTTGTAGCGGCGCAGCTTCGTGAGCTCGGTGGCGAGCTTTCCTCGCGAGTGCGCTTCCTGCAGCCGGGCGACCCAGCCGGTGGCGGTGTCGAAGAGGACACGGTGGCCATGCTTGGCCGCTTGAACGCCCAGCGCGACGGCGAGGTGGGTCTTGCCCGTGCCGGGCGGACCGAGGAGCACGACGTTCTTGGCTTCGGTGACGAACGTGCTCGTGCTGAGGTGAGCGAGCAGGTTCCGGTCCGCGGAGGGCTGATGATCGAAGTTGAAGTCCTCGAGGGTCTTGTGGCCGGGGAACCGGGCCGCTTTGATCCGCAGGGCTGCACCGGAGGCTTCGCGTTCGGAGACCTCGCGGGAGAGGACCGCGGCGAGGTATTCCTCGTGGGACCAGCCCGCAGTGCGGGCCTGGTCGCCCAAGCGCCGGAACGCGTCCCCGATGCGAGGCGCGCGGAGTGCCCGGGCGTAGGACTCGATCTCGGCTTCCGCGCCGCTGCTGGCGCTCATTCGACCACGTCCAGGTCGGTCAGGTCCGGGCCGATATCAACGCCGAAGAGGGCGTCGTAGGACGCCAGGCTGGCCGTCTCGACGAACGCGACCGTCGCTTGCGGTCGGTAGCGCCGGTGGGTCTGGAACTGCCTGCGCAGCACGCCGGCCTGCTCGACGTGGTTCGGGTCTGTGACCGTCAGCGCGCGGGCCCATTCCCGCTCGTGCGTGGTGATGTTCACCCCGTTGTGGGTGACGTTGATGGTATCGAGGCTGGCGGTGACGTCGACGAGCCGGCCGATCATCGCCGGCGCGACGGAGTAGTCGTTGGAGAGCACCCGGACGTAGTAGTCCCTGGGCAGGCGCACGGTATTGCGAAAGAGGACGTCGGTCGCCACCGGCGAGAGCGGGCGCATCGCGGCGCGGTCCTGCTCGATCAGATCGATCGGGCGGGCCCTCCGCGACCGGGAATGGCGCGCATTGGCCAGCGGTAGCCACTGGTCCATCTGTTCGTTGAAGTCCTGCGGTGATGCGAAGTGACGCCCCGACATGAACGAGGACCGGAAGAACCGGTTTCGGCGCTCGACCATGCCCTTGGACTCCGGGTCTCGGGCCTTGAGGAGCTTGATCTCGGCCCCCAGCGTGCCCGCGAACGCGGCCGTGCGTTCGGTGAGCTTGCCCTTCCCGATCCCGGTCTCGTTGTCCCAGAGCAGCCGCGGCGGCACCGCGGCGGCGACTTGGAGCAGGGACCACATGCCGCCGAGCAGGTCCGACGTGGTTCGAGAGGGCAACATAAGTGCTTGGAAGAAGCCGGAGAACGTCGACGTCATCACCAGAACCGGCGGCATGCCCGCCTGGCCGTGTCCCAGCGGCAGGGGCTCGTGCGGGAACCACAGATCACACTGCACCTGCTTACCCGGCTCGTGCACCAGACGATCCGCAGGGTCCGGCGGCACATACTCGGGACGAATCAAGGCGACCTTGTCCCGGAACACCGACGCTGACCCCGACCAGCCCACCCGCTCCGCCAATGTTGTCGCGGCCATGCGCGGCGTCGCGGCCAGCAGCACCCGCACCTGCGCCGCATACGCGTCAAAACTCGAGCCTGTCGCGGCCCGCTGGTACTTCGACGCCGGTCCGTTTCCAACGCCCGATCAACCGTTCCGCGCGACACCCCGACCAGCCGCCCGATCTCCCGCTTCGAATGCTGCCCCGTTGAAAACAGCTGGCGTATCTTCGCCCAATCGTCCATATTGATCACCCTTCATAGTGCTGGGTGGCCCTATTTTCAATCGGCGATACTGGCCCTGTTTTCAGTCGGCGTTAACACACAGTGGTCTGATTGATCCAAAGTGAACTATACGGATGGTGGTCAGTGGTCGGCTTGCGGTATTTGTTAACCGCAGCGGCGCGGTTGTCTCTGCCTGCCGTTGGCGTCATGGGCGTCCAAATGCCCTGCATGAAGTTGAGAACGGTTGACGATAATAACGCTGCGCGTGTGCGAACTCCGTGACCCAGACGTTCGCGCAAAAAGACACTGAGCGCGTCTGGCGGCGGGTCCATGTGCGCAAGTTTGGCCCCGACTTTGCCAGCGAATCGCGAATCGAAAGTTACTGATAATGGACGCCCCGGAGACCATCAAAGACCTACGTGTGCCACCGGGGAACCGTCTCACCTTGCCGCTGCGTGGGGGAAGATTAGCCTGTAGATCCACGATCCGAGACACCAATGGGTCGTGGTGAGGATTGTGCCGCCGAGAGCGACCGCTCCTCCCAGCACGATTCCCAGCGCTGATAATCCGTAATAGAAGGATAAAGCCGCACCTGCAAGTAGCACGGTGGACAGCAGATAGGAAAAGCGTCGTGGACTCGGCGTGGGGGGAAGCGCGGGAGTGCGAAACAAATGGCGAACGCCCAAATTATAGACCAGATCAAGAATCATGCCACGGGGGAAAAGTGCGCCGGTGAGAGGAACGATTGCTCCCAATCCAAGAAAAATAGGCGACTGCAAAATCAATCCGACAATGATCAAGACGGTGCCTACTGCCGGTGTGAATCGTAAGGGCCCTGCGTAACAAGACTTGGCGTCATCATCGAGGCCTCCGAATCCCTGCTTGTCCAGGTTGGTCTTCGTTAATTCTCTCAGTGCCGCCATCTTCAATTCCTTAATGCTGGCCTTGGGCAACCCCATTTCGCAGACAAGGGGCAATTCGTCTTTTCTTGAAAGTCTGCAATGTTCCTAGGATATCGAACCCATGCCTCCGGCCTGGCGATGAGTGTTCACCCCAAACGGTGAAATGAATGCTGGGAGGCCCTGCTGCAGCCTGACCCTCGTAGATTGAAGTGTCGGTTGATCGAGATCCTCGACCGCACCCTGAGTCGAACGTTTCCAAAGCGNATCCGGGCCGATTTGGCCGCAGCGGGCGGGGCGTTGCTGTGGCGGTCGTCGTGGACTTCGGGGTCTGCGTTGTTCTCGTGCCGACTGAAAATAGGGCCAGTGCCGCGTTGGCGGCAGTAGGTCGAGGCCGCTGGCGCCCGGCAGGGCGGCTCTGCCCTGGACCTTAGGTTGCCGGGCGGGCTGTCAGTGCGGCTTGCGTGGCGAGGAGAGCCATGGTGTGCACGGTGTGCAGCTTCATCAGGTTGTGGCAGGCAGCGATCAGGTCCCACTCGTGGGCTGCTTGCTCCAACCCGCGTAGCAGAACAAATTTTCCTTGTCGGGTGTGGATCTGACCGAACACGGGCTCCACGATTGCCTTCCGCCGCGCATAGGCCGCGCGGCCCTTCTTCGTCTTCAGCTTCCGT
>NZ_SOGU01000055.1:0-38981 GCF_004403275.1 Cryobacterium sp. TMT4-10 | reverse complement strand
ATGCTCCTGCCATGCCCCGATTTTAGCAAAAAGCGTACGTGGTGTCGAGACTATCTCAACCATTTACCAAAGTATTTCGCAGATAGTTACGAATGAGGCTGGTGTTACTCGTGGGGCTCCCCGGCCGGTGAGGCGCCGCAAAACCGGGCCCGACAGCCCGCCGAGCCGTGAGTTCGGACCCTCTTCAGGCACAAAATAGGGGCGGAACTCACGGCTCGGCGATGAACTGCGGGGCGCTTGAGGTGTCGGCGCATCCGGACCGTGACCCCTGACACGGGCCCGCCTGGAAAATCGGCAGGAACCCCGCCCAGAAGCCGGCAGGAAGCCCGCCTAGAAGTCGGGCAGGAAGGCCTGCCAGACGGCTCGCCGCTCGCCGCGAGGATCGGATTCGACCCGGTCCTCCTCGTCGATGATCAGGGTCAATCGGTTGGTCTCCGTGTAGGTCGGCCAGGTATCGTCCGGCCGCCCGGTGCAGGCGAAGCGCAGCCAGTGGGTGCGCATCCGTTCGCCCGCGCTGACGAAGCGCTCCCGCCCGCCCAGCAGGCTCATGGCCCGGGCAAAGGGGAAGTCGACCTGGTCGAACAGGGCGAGCAGCTCGATGCCGTGTGTCGCCCCGAGGCCGAGCAGGTGCATCAGCCGCGGCGCCAGGTCGAAGCGGTAGACGTACACCGGCGCCACCCGGGAATGCAGTTCGCCGAGCTGCATGCTCGGGTACCAGAAGACGAAGTCGCTCCCGAAGTCCGCTGCCGAGCGATTCTCGGGCAGGCTGGCGTAGACGGTCCGCATGGCGTGGTGCGAACTCACCGGGGCGTGGTCGAAGATCGCGGCGATGCGCATCGGCGAGCGGGGGAGCACATCCACCCTCCCGGTGAACACGGAGCCCTCCCGCTCGTTGGTGCCGATGATGAGCGGCACCCGATGGGCGTTCCCGTTGCGGAACGCATCGAGGGGGCGTTCGGGCAGGAAATCGCCGTCCACCACCGGAGCGAGGCAGAAGGTGCCCGGGTAGGCGTCCGGCGTGCGCGCCGAGACGACCAGCGCGACCCGGGTCAGGTCGCTCACACTGGCCATCGACAGGAGCTCGTTCGGAGTCAGGGCGGACGTGTCGGGCGGAGAGAGCGCGCGCAGCTCCGCCACGAACTCCGCCGCCCAGCCGGCGCTGAGCGCGTGCGAGAACTACGCGCTGATCGGCGTGCTCTGGGCGATGGCACGGGCGAACAGGCCGGAGGCCGACGGCATCGCCATCAGGGTGATCACCGCGTTGGCGCCCGCAGATTCCCCGAACACCGTCACGTTGTGGGGGTTGCCGCCGAATGCACGGATGTTGTCCCGCACCCACCGCAGCGCGGCCACCTGATCGCGCAGCCCCGGATTGCTCTCCAGCGGGCGCTCGGGGGTCGAGTACCGGGAGAAGTCGAGGTAACCGAGGGCGCCCAGCCGGTAGTTGAAGCTCACGTACACGACCCGCCCGCTGTGCACGAACCGTTCCCCGCGGCCGGTGAAGTCATGCGAGAATCCCACGCTTTAGCCGCCGCCGCGGATGAAGACCATCACCGGGCGTCCCAGCTGTTTGCGGGAGGGGGCCGCCGGGCGCAGCACATTGATGGTCAGGCAGTCCTCGCTGGCCGGCACTCCGGGCTTGGCGCCCTTGAACTGTCCCTTGTACACCTGGGGAGCGACGTAGCCGAAGGTGGAGGCATCCCGGACACCGTCCCAGGGAACCACCGGCTGGGGGGCACGGAACCGCAGGTCGCCCACCGGCGGAGCCGCGTACGGGATCCCGCGCCAGGCCAGGATCCCGTTCTCCTCCACCCCGCGCACGATCCCTCCCGTGACCCGAACGTCCAGTCGGCCGCGCGCTGTAGGTGGCTCATGGGTCAGCGTCGTGGTCATGGTGTCCTCGTTCCTGCGTCGGTCTCCTGCAACGGTGGCGCCGCCGCTAGCGGTACTCCGGGTTCGGCTGGAAGCCGAAACGCTCGCCTCGGTCCCATTCCCCGCGGAGGTTGCCGTAAGCGGGGATGCCGCCGTTGGCCTTCAGGATCGCGGCGAGGTGCATCAGGTTCCAGGTCATGAAGGTGGTGTTGCGGTTCGTGAACTCGTTTTCCGGTCCGCCCGAGCCGGGGTCGAGGTAGCTCGGCCCGGGTCCGATCTCGCCGATCCAGCCGGCATCCGCTCCCGGGGGGATCGTGTAGCCGATGTGCTGAAGGCTGTAGAGCACGTTCGACGCGCAGTGCTTCACGCCGTCCTCATTGCCGGTGATGATGACCCCGCCCACCTTGCCGTAGTAGACGTACTGGCCCTTGTCGTTGAACTCGCCCGACATCGCGTACAGCCGCTCGATGATCCGTTTGGTCACCGAGCCGTTGTCGCCGAGCCAGATCGGACCGCCGATCACGAGGATGTCGGAGGTGAGTACCTTGTCGAACAGGGCCGGCCAGGCATCCGTCGCCCAGCCGTGTTCGGTCATGTCCGGATACACGCCGGTGGCGATGTCGTGGTCGACGGCCCGGAGGGTCTCGACATAGACGCCCTGCTCGTGCATGAGGTTCGCGCTCAGGTTGATGATGCCCTGGGTGTGGCTGATTTCGGGGCTGCGTTTGAGGCTGCAATTGATGAACAGGGCCCGCAGGCCGGCGTATTCGAAGGATGCCTGGGTGTTGCGGGTCGGGGTCATGGCGCCAGTTTTGCACCGGCCAATGACCTCGGCTAGGGCCGCGCGGTCGCCCCGAACCCCGGTGCGGAACCTGAGCGGTCCGAATAGCTGATATGATTTCTGAGTTGTCTCCGAGCGCTTAGCTTGGTGGGCAGCCTGCGCTCGTAGCTCAACGGATAGAGCATCTGACTACGGATCAGAAGGTTGGGGGTTCGAATCCCTTCGGGCGCACAGACAGGCACGAACAGAAAAAGGAAACCCCCCGCATCTTCGGATGCGGGGGGTTTTTTCTGCGATGCACGTCGCGATGCACGTCGCGCTAGCGCGTCGCGACGACTTGCCGTACCAGACGGTCCGGCTCACGCCTGACGTTGGTGCGGTCGCAGCCGGAACACGCGAGCACGTAGACGGGGAGCGCGAGGCTCACGGCGTGGGCCGGGTTCGGCGTGAGGCGGGCGGCTGAGTGACAAAACGGGCACGTAATCCTCATGGCTGAGGCTCCTCTTCTACTGACTTACCCGCCACGGACCGTAACGCGTAATTCGAAGTTAACTCACGTCGCCGCCAGGCAGTAGCCCCTTGACCGGCAGGGGCAGCCTGTGCATGCTAGGCCGGTTCGGCGTGCTCGATCACGAAATCGGACCCGGGGAAGACCACGCTCTCGTGCCCCTCGCCGAACCGCACGAGGTAGGGCGGTTCGCCGTTCGGACCCCGAACCTCGACGATTTTCCCGTGGCGATCCGGTGTCTCCACCGTCTTTCCCCGAATGATGATCCGATCTCCCTGCGATGCGTGCATGGGAACCCACCTCCTGGGCGTTAGGTTACGCCGACCCTCCCGGCCTGCACAGGGCGCGGGCGTTCGGGCTGCGCTCGGGCCGCGTGCGGGTCAGGGCTCGCCGCGCAGCCGATCGCACAGAGTCGTGAGCTGCGTGAGCTCCTCCGTGCTGAGAGCGTCACCGATGCGGTCCGTGATAGTGCCCATGTGCTGCACCGCGACCCGGCGGAACAGCTCGTAGCCGACATCCGTCAACTCGATGATGGCCCCGCGGCCATCGGTGGGGTCGGTGAGCTTGGCCACGTACCCCCGCAACGCCAGCCGGTCCACCAGACGGCTCACGCTGGGCTGGGTGAGCAGAACGTGTCCGTTTAGATCGCGCAGGCGGATCCGACGGTTCGGCTCCCTCGACAGGTTGAACATGACGTCGTACTCGTTGAAGGAGATTTCCCGGGACGGAAAATCTGCGGCCAGGCTGCGCATGATGGCCACCTGGGCGCGGAACAGGGACTCCCATGCGGCTACGGCCACGGCTCGATCGCTCACCCGGCCTCCCAACCTTGTTTCAAGGATAGAGACTCCAGCGGTGACCCGCCGCTCGGGATGCGATCCGGGCGGAATCCAAGAAATAAAACCTGCCAAG
The DNA here is from genome assembly GCF_004403275.1 of Cryobacterium sp. TMT4-10. Lineage (NCBI taxonomy): Bacteria > Bacillati > Actinomycetota > Actinomycetes > Micrococcales > Microbacteriaceae > Cryobacterium > Cryobacterium sp. TMT4-10. Next base: position 34,908 of record NZ_SOGU01000055.1, on the reverse strand, counting down.
GCTAGCGGTCCGTTACGCGTTCGTTATATATTCATTGAGCGTCAACCGTTTGCTGTGGCGGAAGGCGTGAAATGTGATTGCAGGACACTCTTGGTGCAAGGGAAAAGGGCCGGCCGTAGCCTCTACGACCGGCCCTTTGTCATGACCGGACGCCGGAACCTGGTCCCTTCGCCCGGTGCGGACTTGCGCTCGCGCTCGCGCCCGCGGCGTCAGAAGACGTCGGGGCTGGGCGTGCTCGACTGGCGGATCGAGACGTCCGCGTGCCGGTCGAAGCGGTACCCCACGCCGCGCACGGTGCGAACGATGTCTTCGTAGCGGCCGAGCTTGGCGCGCAGGCGGCGCACGTGCACGTCGATCGTGCGCTCGTTCGGGGCATCCTCCTCGTCGGCGGCGTTCCACAGCTTCGAAATGAGTTCGGAGCGTTCGATCGTGCGGCCCTCCCGCAGCACGAGGTACTGCAGCAGTTCGAATTCCTTGTAGGTGAGGCCAGCCGTCTCGTTGTCGAGGATGACCCGCTTGCGGGAGATGTCGACCACGACTCCGCTGGGTGCGCGGTCGGGATCCTCCGTCTCGGTGCGGTGCTTGGCCAGCGCGGCCGGGTCCTGCAGGGCGAGGCGCACGACATCGACGTCGCGGCCGCCCGCACCGGTCGGGGCCAGGGCGACAGCCGCGTGGGTTTCGGACGCCGGGGCGATGCTGTTGGTCAGGGCCTTGAGGGCCTCGACGATGCGGCCGAGGCTCGTACCGGCCGCGGCCGCCTTGGCCTCGTCGATGCCGACGTAGAGAACAAAGCCCCGGGCCTGGGTGCCGTCGGGCACGGCACGGATGCGGGGCGCGGCGGGTGCCGGGGCGGCCTGGAGTTCCAGGCGGGCGGCCTGGGCTGAGCGGGCGGTGTCAATGTGTGCAAGCGACATAGGAGTGATCCTTGGCTGGGGTGGTGCAGGGAACCGGACGCGTTTCCGCGATGCCTGGGTTCGAAAAAGTGAGGCCGATCACGGCCGGGGCGGAGTCGGGGACTCCGTGGAGTTCAACCGGCCGGCCGCGAATTGTCAGCGGGGCGGGAACTGGGCGAGAGGGTCGCTGTCAGCGGGACATTCGGCAACACGCCGCGCAGCTGCCGGGCATCATCATGCCGGCAGTCCCGGGGGCCTCGAAGGAGGTTTGGGGGCGTGCGCTCGTTGTCATAGTTGCGAGTAAAGCCCACTGTTACGGCGTGTGTCAATTCCGTGACGACGGATGACGCGGTGTGACGCGCATCACGTTCGCCAACCCGGCGGCGGGTCGGAGGATCCGCCGTCGATCAGGAACGGGTGAAAGATTCCGTGACGAAATGCAATTTCATCAAAGATTCATGAACGGAGCGGGCTGCGGTGTGTTGCGGATCGAAGGAACTGCAACACACCGCAGTCGGTGGGGATGAGAAAAGGAACTAGACCAGGCCGTAGAGGCGGTCTCCGGCGTCGCCGAGGCCAGGCACGATGTAGCCGTGCTCGTCGAGACGGTCGTCGACGGCGCCGAGGACGATGGTCACCTCGCGGCCAGCGAGGGCCTTCTCCACGGCGGCGAGGCCCTCGGGCGCAGCCAGGATGCAGATGGCCGTCACATCGACGGCCCCGCGGTCGAAGAGGAACTGGATGGCCGCGATCAGCGAGCCGCCCGTTGCCAGCATCGGGTCAAGCACGAAGCACTGGCGGTCCGACAGGTCGTCCGGCAGACGCTCGGCATACGTGTTGGGTTCGAGGGTCTCCTCATTGCGCGCCATGCCGAGAAAACCCACCTCGGCGGTCGGCAGCAGCTTCACCATGCCCTCGAGCATGCCCAGGCCGGCGCGGAGGATCGGTACGACCAGCGGCTTGGGGTCACTGATCTGCACCCCGCGGGCCTCGGACACCGGGGTCTGCACGGTGACTTCTTCGACCCGCACGCCTCGGGTCCCCTCATAGGCGAGGAGGGTCATCAGTTCTTCGACGAGGGACCGGAAGAGCGGCGACGGAGTGCGCTTGTCCCGGAGAACCGTGAGTTTGTGGGTGATCAGGGGGTGGTCGGCTACGTGGACTCGCATAGGCTCAATCTACTAGTCGGGGGAGGGAATCGGATGGGCGAGCAGGGTCAGAGGCACAGCGAATGGATGCAGCTTGCCCTCGCCGAGGCCCGGACCGCCCTCGACACGGGCGATGTTCCCGTGGGCGCGGTGGTGCTGGACGCGGCCGGACAGGTGATCGGCCGCGGGCGGAATGAGCGGGAGCTGCTGCAGGACCCGACCGGCCACGCCGAGATGGTGGCCATCCGGCAGGCGGCCGCGACGCTGGGGGACTGGCATCTGACCGACTGCACCCTCGTGGTGACCCTCGAGCCCTGCGTCATGTGCGCGGGCGCGATCCTGGCCGCGCGGGTGCCCGTGGTCGTCTTCGGCGCCTGGGATGAGAAGGCCGGCGCCTCAGGGTCGGTGTACGACGTGCTGCGCGATCGCCGGCTCAATCATCGGGCCGAGGTGTTCGCCGAGGTCGAGGCGGCCGAGTGCGGCTCTCTGCTCAGGGACTTCTTTGCGGATCCAGCCCGCCGAGCCATTCGCTGAACATGGCGCGGGAAGCCCGCTGCATGCCGCTCGAGTAGCGTTCGCGGTCGCGGCGCAGTGCCGCCGGGTCGAAGCCTTCGGCGGCCACCTCGGCCTCTGAGGCGATCAGCCAGACCTCGTGCATCTCGTCGGTGACCTCCGGGTGGAACTGAACGGCCAGCGCCCAGTTTCCGATCGCGAAGGCCTCGTTGCCGTACTGGGGTGACCCGGCCAGCCGGGTCACAGTGTCGGGGAGGTCGAAGGTGTCGCTGTGCCACTGGAAGACGGGCACACCGGCGACATGTCGCACGGGGGAGTCCGCGCCGGCCGTCGTCGGTTCCACCGCGCGGTAGCCGATCTCGTTCGTCGGCCCGCGGTAGACCCGGGAACCGAGGGCGTTCGCCATCAGTTGCGCCCCCAGGCAGACGCCGAAGACGGGCCGTGCGGCGGTGAGGCGCTGCCGGAGCAGTTCGACCTCATCGTGCAGGGCGGGGAACCGGTCGGCCTCGTAGACGCCCATCTCTCCGCCCAGCACGACCAGCAGGTCGGCGGCCTCGGGGTCGATGGCCCGAACATCCTCGGTCAGAGTGTCGACGTACCGCACCGTGTAGCCATATTCGAGCAGCACCGGTTCGAGATTTCCCAGGTGGATCGTGGCGTCGTGTCGCAGGACGACCGCGGTGCGGGTCATTCACTCCCCTTGATGACGATGGTGTCGGTGGGGGGCGCCGGGCGGTTCGGGTCCACGAAGATGTCCGGCTCGAGGTAGATGACCCGGGCTGCGGGCACGGCCTCGCGGATGCGGTTTTCGACGTTGTCGATGCCGGCCGCGACGTCGGAGAAACGGGTCTCGGCGTCGAAGGCGACCTTGGCGGCCACGAGCAGTTCGTCCGGACCGAGGTAGAGGGTCTTGAGGTGGATGATCTTCCACGTCTCCGGGCCGGCGAGGATGGCGCGTTCGATGGCCGCGGCATCCTTCGCCCCTGCGCCCTCGCCGACGAGCAGGCTCTTGGTCTCGATGCCGAGGACGATGGCGACCAGCACGAGGAGCAGGCCGATGAGTAGGGTGCCGACGGCGTCCCAGATGGGGTTGCCGGTGATGATGGTCAGGCCGACGCCGAGGAAGGCGAAGACCAGGCCGGCGAGGGCGGCGATGTCTTCGAGCAGCACCACGGGCAGCTCGGGCGCCTTCGCGTGCCGCACGAACTGCACCCAGGACTGGTTGCCGCGCACGTGGTTCGACTCCTTGATGGCGGTGCGCAGGGAGAAGGATTCGAGCCCCATGGCCACCAGGAGCACCACGATCGGCAGCCAGGGCACCTCGAGCGGGTGCGGGTGCTGCAGTTTCTGCGCGCCCTCGTAGAGCGAGAAGACGCCGCCGATCGAGAAGAGGATGATCGACACCACGAACGCGTAGACGTAACGCTCACGGCCGTAGCCGAACGGATGCTCCTTGTCGGCCTCCTGGCGTGACTTGCGCCCGCCCACCAGCAGCAGCACCTGGTTGCCGGAGTCGGCGAGGGAGTGCACCGCCTCGGCGAGCATCGAGGAGGAGCCCGAGAAGGCCCAGGCCACGAACTTCGTGATCGCGATCCCGAGATTGGCTGCGAGGGCAGCCACGATTGCCTTGTTTCCGCCCGATGCACTCATGCAGCCAATCCTAGAACGCCCGTCGCTTGTGGTCCTTACGCGGTCGGCACAGGGCGCGAAACTAGACTCCCGGTATGACTGCGACTGTTCCGACCACTCTTCCCACCATCGCGTTCCTCGGTGCCGGCTCCATGGCCCGGGCCGTCCTGACCGGGCTGCTGAAGCCGGAGGTGACCGTGACCGGGGGCATCCGGGCCACCAACCGCAGCACGGCCAAGGCCGAGGAACTGGCCGGGATCGACGGCGTCACGGCCTGGGCCACGGATGTCGACCCGGAGGCGAACCTCAAGGCCATCGCCGGCGCGCGCATCGTGATCGTCGCCGTGAAGCCCCCGATGGTCCCCGACCTGCTGGCCGAGATCGCCGACAGCCTCGAGCCCGGCACGCTGGTCGTCAGCGTGGCCGCCGGCGTCACCATCGCCACGTTCGAGGGTCTGCTGCCCGAATCGGTGTCGGTCATCCGCTCGATGCCGAACACGCCGGCCCTGGTCGGAAAGGCCGTCACCGGGTTGAGCGCGGGAACGCGGTCCACCCCCACCGACCTGGAGCTGGCCCGGACCCTGTTCGGCACCGTCGGCGACGTGCTGGTCGTGCCGGAGGAGAAGCTCGACGCCCTCAGCACCATTTCCGGCTCCGGCCCCGCCTACGTGTTCTACCTGATCGAGCAGCTCACCGCGACGGCCGTCGCCAAGGGTTTCACCCCCGAGGAGGCCGCGGTCATGGTGAACGGCACGTTCCACGGCGCGACCAGCCTGCTCGCCGCATCCGCTCTGTCGCCGACCGAGTTGCGCCGACAGGTGACGAGCCCGAGCGGAACGACCGAGCGCGCCGTCTGGGAACTCGAAAAGGGCGGCCTCAAGGAACTCTTCGACCGCGCGACGGATGCCGCCCTCGCCCGCGCGCGCGAGCTCGCCGGCCACTAGCTGAACCAATTCGACGGAGATATTGCTCTAAGAAATAGGTTTCGGGCGATTCGGAGCCGAAACGGGCAGAATCTCCGTCGAATTCGCTCGGGCAGGTGCTGTTCACCCGGCGACGGCCAGGCGCGCGCCCCCGGCAACACTCCGCCCGGCGTTGAACCAATTCGACGGAGATACTGCTGTAAAAAAGCGGTTTCGGGCTGTTTGGGCGCGATTTCGGAAAAATCTCCGTCGAATTCGCTCGGGGACGGGGACGGGGCCGGGGACGGAGACGGCCGCGGACGGCGGGTGAGGCTAGGAGTCGAGGGCCGCGAACCGCTCGATGTCGGACTCGGTGCCGGAGACGATGATGAGGTCCTGGTCGGTGACGACCGTCTTCTCCGTGGCGTAGGTGAACGGCCGGCCGGGGCTCTTCACGCCGACGACGGTGACGTTGTACTTCTGGCGCAGGCCGGATTCGGTCAGGTTGAGCCCCCGGATCGGCTTGGGCGGGATCATCTTGACCAGGGCGAAGTCGTCGTCGAACTCGATGAAGTCGAGCATCCGGCCCGAGACCAGGTGGGCGAGGCGCTCGCCGGCCTCCGCCTCGGGGAAGACGACGTGGTTGGCGCCGATCCGCTCGAGAATGGTGCCGTGCGACTTGGAGATCGCCTTCGCCCAGATCTGCGGGATGCCGAGGTCGACCAGATTGGCGACGATCAGCACGCTGGCCTCCACCGACGAGCCCACCGCGCAGACGGCGATGGAGAAGTCCTGGGCCCCGATCTGCCGGAGCGCCTCGAGGGAGGTGGCGTCGGCCTGCACCGCGTGGGTGACCCGCTCCGACCACTTCTGCACGAGCGCCGCGCTGTCGTCGACGGCCAGGACCTCGCGACCGAGGCGGTCGAGCTGGCCGGCGGTGGCCGCCCCGAACCGGCCGAGGCCGACGACGAGCACGGGGGCGTCATGCCTGATCCGGTCAGCCAACGATGGGTCTCTCTTCCGGGCGGGTGAACAGCTGCCTGCTCTGGCTCGCGGCGAGTGCCGCCGCGAGAGTCACTGTACCAATCCTGCCCATGAACATCGTCGCCGCGAGCACGTACACCCCGGCGGGCGGCAGTTCCGCGGTTAACCCCGTCGAGAGGCCGCAGGTGGCGAAGGCCGAGATCACGTCGAAGAGCACGTAGTCGAACGGCGCCTTCGAAATCTGCAGGATGACGATGCTCGCCACCGCCACGGTCGTGGCGCCCCAGAGCACCACGCTCACCGCCAGCCGGAGGATGTCGCTGGGGATGCGGCGGCCGAAGGCCTCCATCTCGGTGCGGCCGCTGGCCTCGGCCATGGCCGCCAGAAATAGGATCGCCAGTGTGGTCACCTTGATGCCGCCGGCGGTGGACGCCGAGCCGCCGCCGATGAACATCAGCATGTCCGTGGCGAGCAGGCTGGACCCCTTCAGATCGCTCACGGTGATCGTGGCGAAGCCCCCCGACCGGCTCATGACCGACATGAAGAGCGATTGGAAGATCGTGTCGCCCACGCCCAGCGACCCGAATGTCTTCGGGTTGTCGAATTCGAGGGCGATGTAGACGGCCACACCCGCCAGCATCAGCACCACGGTCGTGAACAGCGTCAGCTTGACGTGCACCGACCAGCGCCGCGGGCGCCGCCAGCCCCGCGAGACGGCGTAGATGACCGGGAAGCCGAGGCTGCCCAGAAACACCCCCAGCATCAGGGCGCTGAGAAACCAATAGTCGTCGGCGAACGGGGCAAGGGCACCCACGTTGGGGTTGAAACCGGTGTTCGTGAAGGCCATGGCCGAGTAGTAGACGCTCTGCCAGGCCGCCTCTCCGACGGATGCCCCGCTCGCCAGGATCCGCGGGAAGAGCAGCGCGGTGACGACCGACTCGATCGCGAAGGCGCTGATGGCAACCGTCACCAGCAGGTTGCCCACCTCGCCCAGTCGTACCGTCTGCCCCTCGTTGACCGGGCCGGCGTGGATCCGGGACGGGTTCGTGTCGCTGGCGGCCATCAGCTTGGCGCGGAGGCCGAGGCGCCGGGAGATGACCATTCCCATCAGGGAGGCCAGGGTCAGCACTCCGACTCCGCCGATGTTCACGCCCACGACGATCAGGATGTTGCCGAACGCCGACCAGTGCGTGGCCATGTCCACCGTGGACAGGCCGGTGACGCAAATCACGGACACCGCCGTGAACAGGGCGTCATGGAGCGGGGTCAGCGTGCGCGCCGCCGACGCGATCGGCAGGGAGAACAACAGGGTGAAGAGCAGGATCAGCGAGGTGAAAACGAGAATGGCGAACCGCGACGGCGACCGGCGGGCCAGGCCGTCGACGGAGTCCCGTGCGCGGAGGTACCAGCGGGTGCGGCGATGGGCGAACGCGGCGCCGGCCATCATCGTCTGCATTGAAAACCTCCTCCGGGCCCTCGACCCGGCAATCGCCATGGTATCCCCCACCGGGAATGAGTAGCCTTGGGGCATGGCAGACATCTTCGGCGTGGTGGCGGATTCGACCCGACGCGAAATACTACGCATTCTCCTCGAGCGATACAACCAGTCGACCGCGGCCGGTGGCGAGCTCAGCGTGTCTGACATCGTCGACAAACTCGGCCTCAGCCAGCCGACCATCTCCAAGCACCTGAAGGTGCTCCGCGAGGCCGGGCTCGTGGGCGTGCGGGAATCCGGCCAGCACCGCTACTACCACCTCGATTACGCGCCGCTCGAGGAGATCGAGGACTGGCTCATCCCCTTCCTCAGTGTGGACTTCGACGCGACGGCCGACGAGGCCGCGGCGGAGAGCGAGGGGCTGAAGGTCGAGCAGCGCGCGTTCGCCATCGCCATCGGCAAGGCATTCGCCGACACGTCATTCCAGATGGCGCATGCGGTCAAGGACGCCAAGCCGCGGAAGTGGCGCAAGAACGACTAGACGGTCTTGACGAGTGCATCTATAGTGACGTTCTAACACACGGGCACCGCCTGTACCAGACCCGTGAACGAGAGTGCGATCGGGTTCGGGAGGGCGCGTCATGTCGTCAGATCTATCGGATATTCGCTTCCTCACGGTGGCCGAAGTCGCGGATATGATGCGGGTCTCGAAGATGACCGTGTACCGGCTCGTGCACTCGGGCGAACTGCCCGCCATCCGTTTCGGCCGCTCGTTCCGGGTGCCGCAATCCGCCGTCACCGCGGCCATCGAGCGTCCCATCGCGGACACCGCGTGAGCCGGATTGTGCACACCGGGTCAGCGGCCCTTCTTTTTCCGGTAGGCTGATATTTACCGTGTCTGTCGCGAATCCCGCGGCTAAACCAATTCTTTTGTGAGGTCCGTGTGGGTTCTGTAATCAAGAAGCGACGCAAGCGTATGGCGAAGAAGAAGCACCGCAAGCTGCTTCGTAAGACTCGTCACCAGCGTCGCAACAAGAAGTAGTCCGTTCTGAACCGGTGACGGTTCTAGTTCGCAAGCTTCCAACCGTGTAACGGCGTGAGCGCTCGGTCCCTGGACCTAGCGCTTTTTGCTTGCGCGGGCGGCCGCCGCGATGCTGCCCCGTTTCATGCGCATCACCGGCCAGTGGCGCGCCACGGCATACCGGTGGAGGCGGGCATCCGGGTTCACGACGACGGGATTGCCGACCAGGTTCAGCAACGGAATGTCGTTGCGTGAATCCGAGTACGCCCAGCAGTGCGACAGGTCCGCCCCGCTGGCCACCGCCCGGGTGCCCGCCGCGCGGGCTTTCCGGTCTCCGTGACAGACCCCGTCGGCGAGTCGCCCGGTGTAGACGCCCTCCACGGCCTCCAGCACGGTACCGACCGCCCCGGTGAGCCCCAGCCGTTCGGCGATGACGTCCGCCACCTCCTGGGCGGTCGCGGAGACCAGCCAGACCTCACGACCGGCCGCCAGGTGCGCCCGGGCGACGGCGACCGTCTCCGGCCACAGCCGGCGGAGCAGGCGGGCGTCGAAGATCTCGCGGCTCAGCACGGTGATCTCGGCGCGGGTGTGGCCTACGACGACCTCCAGCGCGCGCTCACGCACGGTCGCGAGGTGCACCCCGTTCTCGCCGACCGCGATGAACCGGGCCTGCTTCCAGACGAATGACAGAATCTCCCGGCCGCTGATCATGCGCCGCCGCCACGCGCCGATGCCGAGGTGGTACAGGCTGGCACCGCGCATCAGGGTGTTATCGACGTCGAAGAACGCGATGGCACGGGTGGCGGTGGCTTCAGACATGTGCGCTGAGTCTAGTTGCGCGGGCGCCCGCGGGGCCAGCATAGGCTGGAGTCATGGCTACCGCACTCCTCACCCTGATCGGCAAGCCCGGCTGTCACCTCTGCGACGACGCACGTGACCTGGTCGGCAGCGTTGTGACCAAGCTGGCGGAGGACCCGTCCGCCCCGAAGATCGTGCTGGAGGAGAAATCGATCCTTGACGACGCCGAGCTGCACGCCCTCTACGTCGAAGACATTCCCGTTCTGTTACTCAACGGCAAGGTGCATAACTACTGGCGCATCGATCCGCTCCGGCTGCGCACGGCGCTGCTCGCGGTGACCTGATGATCCGCCACATCGTCTCCTGGCAGCTGGCCGAGACAGAGCCGGCCGCGAAGGCCCGGGTCGCGGCCGAGATCGCGTCGAGGCTCACCGCACTGGTGGGCGTCGTCGACGAGATCCGTTCGCTGCGGGTCGACGCGGATGTCGCGGGCGGCACCAACTGGGACGTGGTCCTGGTGGCCGACTTCGACGACTTGGCTGCCGTCGGCCGGTACCAGGTCCACCCCGCGCACCAGGCCGCGGGAACCTACATCCGGTCGGTCGTCACCGCCCGGATGGCCGTCGACATCCTGCTGTAACCGGGTCCGGGGTTAGGGCTCGAGGCGGGTCGGGCCGCGGAAGAGGTAGGTGACCTCACGGATGCTGGCCTGGTGCAGCATCAGCATGAGTACGCGGGCCAGGCCCATGCCGAACCCGCCGTGCGACGGAACCCCGTAGCGGAAGAAGTCGAGGTAGCCCTCGATCTCCTCGGGGTCGACGCCCTTCTCCTTCGCCTGCTCCACCAGGATGTCGATGCGGTGCTCGCGCTGCGCGCCGGTCGAGATCTCGGTGCCGTTGAAGATCAGGTCGTAGCTTTTCGTGATGCTCGCGTCGCCCTCGTGGCGCATGTGGTAGAACGGCCGGATGCTCGAGGCGTAGTCGGTGAGGAAGACGAATTCGTGGCCGAAGGTCTCGAGCACGTAGGCGGCGATCTGGCGTTCGCCCTCGGGGTCCATGTCGTCGTCGTCGCGGGGGACCTCATAGCCGCGGGTCTTGACGATCTCCTTGGCCTCGGCCAGCGGGATGCGCGGGAAGGGCGTGCTGGGAACGGTGACCTCGACCCCGAACAGGGCCAGGACCTCGTCGCCGTGCTTCTCCTTGACGGCCGTGAAACCGGCGACGAGCAGCTCCTCGTGCAGCTTCATCACGTCTTCGTGGCTGTCGATCCAGCTGATCTCCGAGTCGATGCTGGTGAACTCGGTGGAGTGGCGGCTGGTGAACGACGGGTCGGCACGGAATGCCGGCCCGACCTCGAAGATCTTGCCGAAGCCGGCGGACTGGGCCATCTGCTTGAAGAACTGGGGGCTCTGCGCGAGGTAGGCCTTGGTGTCGAAGTACTCGACCTCGAACAGCTCGGCGCGGGATTCGCTCGCGCTGGCCATCAGCTTCGGGGTGTGCAGTTCGATGAAGTCGTTGTCGATCCAGTACGTGCGCAGCGCGTGCTCGAACGTGGTCTGGAGACGGAAGATCAGGTTCTGCTTCGGCTGGCGCAGGTCCAGGAAACGCCAGTCCAGGCGCTTGTCGAGGCTGGAATCGGCCGCGATCGGCGTCTCGGGGATGGCCACGGTGACGACTAAGAGGGTCGCGAGCTTGATCTCGATGCCGCCGAGCTTGACCCGCTCGTCGTGCTTGAGTTCACCGGTGACGGTGACGAAGCTGCCCTGCGAGAGGGTCGAGATGGTGGTGGCCGGTTCGTCGGCGACGACGGCGCCATCGGCATCCGTCGTGCGCGGGTTCACCAGCTGCACCGCGCCGGATTCGTCGCGCAGCACAACGAACTGCACCTTCTTCTGGTCTCTGACGGTATCGACCCATCCGGACACCGTCACGGTTCCGTTGTCGAGGGCGGCCAGGTTCTTGATCAATATGCGCTCAGTCACCGGTCAAGTTTAGCCGCACGGCTCTCGGCGTATTCGCGGGTACCCTCTCCGTAGACTGGGGATGTGGTAGCCAATCAGGTACATCTCGTGCGGCACGGCGAGGTTTTCAACCTCGAACGTGTGCTCTACGGACGCCTGCCCGGCTACCGTCTGTCCGACCTGGGTGCGCAGATGGCCGAGGCCGCTGCCGCCGATCTGGTCGAACGCGGCCGCCCCGTCGCCCGCATCGTCTCCTCCCCGCTGCAGCGGACGCGCGAATCCGCCGCCCCGATCGCGGCGGCCTTCGGGCTTTCGATCGACATCGACGAGCGCATCATCGAGCCGGCCAACGTCTTCGAGGGCAAACGGATGCGGGGCCCGGACGGCGCCCTGCGTGACGCCCGCAACTGGCCGGCCCTGCGTAATCCGCTGCGCCCCAGCTGGGGCGAGCCGTTCGAATCGATCGTGCAGCGCATGCTCGCCGCGATCGAGGATGCCCGCAGGTCGGTCGATGAGGGGGACGTCGTACTCGTGAGCCACCAACTGCCGATCTGGATGGTGCACCGGGCGCTCGCCCGCGAGCGGCTGGCGCACGACCCGCGCAAGCGACGCTGCGACCTGTCCAGCATCACCACCCTGTCCTGGCCGGGCGACCGGCTGGTCGAGGCCGGCTACACCAATCCCGCCCTGGCCCTGCAGTCCGGCGCCACCGACGTGGGGGCCGTATGACCCGCCGGCCCCGCACGCTCCTGATCGGCCTGGTGGCAGGTGCCCTGCTGCTGACCGGCTGCGCGAGCGACCCCCTGGCCGAGCAATACCGCGAGGGCAGCAGCAAGGGCTTCATCGCGGGCGACGGCAGCTGGACCGAGATCCCGGTCGCGGACCGCGGCAACGCGGTGACGTGGAGCGGCGCGGATGAGACCGGCGCGGCGGTGACCAGCGAGGACTACGCGGGCAAGGTCGTCGTCGTCAACTTCTGGTACGCCAGCTGCGCGCCATGCCGCGCCGAGGCCCCGGCCCTGCAGAAGCTGAACGCGGAATTCGCCGGCACGGATGCCCTCTGGCTCGGCGTGAACGTGCGCGACCAGGCCGCGAACGCGATCGCGTTCAACGAGAGCTTCGGCATCACCTACCCGTCGGTGATGGACGTGGACAACGGCAGCATGCAGCTGGCCTTCAGCGGCAGCATCCCGCCCAACGCGGTGCCGACCACGCTGGTGCTCGACCGGTCCGGCCGGGTGGCCGCCCGGATCCTCGGCTCCCTCACCTCGCCGTCCATCCTGGAGACCCTCGTGCGCGACACGATCGCCGAGGAATCGTAGGCGTGGACAACCCCTTCGGCGAGATCGTCTTCAGCGGGCAGCTCCTGGTGGCCATTCCGGTCGCCGTTCTGGCCGGCCTCGTGTCATTCGCCTCGCCGTGCATCCTCCCGCTCGTGCCGGGCTACCTGGCCTACATCGGCGGCTTCACCGACGGCCGCTCGACCGCCGTGCGCGGGGATCGGCGGGGCCAGACCCGGCTGCTCACCGGCGTCGCCCTGTTCATCCTCGGCTTCACCCTCGTCTTCGTCCTCACCGGTGTCGTCTTCGGCGTGGCCGGCTTCTGGCTCAACCAGTACCGCGACCTGGTCACCCGCCTCGCCGGGGTGGTGGTGATCCTGCTCGGCCTCGTGTTCGTCGGGCAGTTCGGCTTCGCGCAGCGCATCGTCAAGACCTCCTGGAAGCCGAAAATGGGACTCGCCGGCGCCCCCGTGCTCGGAGCCGTTTTCGCCGTCGGCTGGACGCCCTGCACCGGGCCGACCCTGACGGCCATCAACTCGCTCAGCCTGACCACGGGTTCGCCGTGGCAGGGTGGTCTGCTGGCCCTTTTCTACGCGCTCGGGCTCGGCATCCCGTTTCTGTTGATCGCGCTCGGCCTAAGCTGGGCGACCGGAGCCGTTTCGTTTCTGAAACGGCACATCCGGGCGATCAATCTTCTGGGGGGCCTGCTCCTCGTCGTCATCGGTGTGCTCATGGTGAGCGGGCTCTGGAATGTCTGGCTCCTCGACCTGCAAGGAACGATCGGAAGTTATGTCCCGGCCCTCTGACCACTACGACTCGCCGGCCCTCGCGGCGGTCAGCCAGCCGCGCCTCGGCTTCACCGGCTGGCTGCGCTGGTTCTGGCGCCAGCTGACGAACATGCGCACCGCCCTGTTCCTCCTGCTCCTGCTCGCGATCGCCGCGGTGCCGGGTTCGCTTGTTCCCCAGCGCAGCTCCGACCCGAACGGGGTCACCCAGTACTTCGCCGACAACCCGGACCTCGCCCCCGTGCTCGACAAGGTGCAGGCGTTCGACGTCTACTCGTCGGCCTGGTTCTCGGCCATCTACCTGCTCCTGTTCATCTCCCTGATCGGTTGCGTCATCCCGCGCACCAAGCACCACTTCCAGGCGCTGCGGGCGAAGCCGCCGACCACCCCGGCCCGGCTGTCCCGGCTGGCCGGCTTCACGGAGCGCACCATTCCGGCCGGCCAGAGCGCGTCCCTCGCGGTCGATTCGGCGAAGCGGATGCTGAAATCCGGCGGCTACCGGGTGGCCCTGTTCGAGCGCGGCCGGGAATTCTCGGTCTCGGCCGAGCGCGGCTACCTGCGCGAGACCGGCAACCTGGTCTTCCACTTCGCCCTGGTCGGCATCCTGATCACGGTCGGCTTCGGCAGCGGCTTCGGCTTCAGCGGCCAGCGGGTGCTCGTCGAGGGACAGACCTTCGTGAATACCCTGCTCGCCTACGACTCGTTCAACCCGGGCCGGTTCTTCAACGACGAGAGCCTCAAGCCCTACAAGCTGACCCTCGACGATTTCAAGGTGAAGTACGAGACGAAGAACCTCAAGGCCTACGGCCAGCCGCTCGACTTCACCGCAGACGTCACCGTCACCCATCGCGGTGAGGCGCCCGAAAAAAGCCAGGTGAAGGTCAACGCCCCGGCGCGCACGGGCGGCACCGACGTGTACCTGCTCGGCAACGGCTACGCGCCCAAGATCACCGTGAAAGACCCGAACGGGGTGGTCGTCTTCACCGATGCCGTGCCCTTCCTGCCTCAGGATGCCAACCTCACCTCCCTGGGCGTGGTCAAGGTTCCCGACGGCCTGGCCGAGCAGCTCGGCCTGATCGGTTTCTTCTACCCGACCCAGGCGACCATGGACTCCGGGGCGTTCTTCTCCTCGTACCCCGACCTCGAGTACCCGCTGCTCACCCTGAACATCTACTCCGGCGACCTCGGCCTCGACAAGGGCGTGCCGACATCCGTCTACGCGCTCGACACCGACAAGATGACCCAGCTCACGGGCGGCAAGACCGGCACGAAATCGATCGAGCTGAAGCCGGGGGAGACCCAGCAGCTGCCGAACGGGCTCGGCTCGGTCACGTTCGACGACGCCAACCCCGGCGCGAAAGCCGGCGACTTCTCGGGCTCGGTGCTGCGGTTCGCGTCGTTCGACATCCACCACGACCCCACCCAGCTGTGGGTGCTGACCTTCGCCGTTCTCGCCCTGCTCGGCCTGCTGACCTCGCTGTTCGTGCCCCGTCGACGGGTCTGGGTCAAGGCGATCGAAGAGGCCGACGGGTCGGTGCGGCTCGAGTACGCCGGGCTGGCCCGCGGTGAGGACCCCGCCCTCGAATCCGCGGTCGCCGAACTGGCCGACCGGCACACTGACCTGCTGCTTTCCACCGAAACGGCCGCCACGGCATCCGACAAGACTTAGGCTGACACAGTGAATCTCAACGAGCTCTCGATCCTGAGCCTCTACTCGGCCATGGCCGTGTACGCACTGGCCTTCATCGCCTTCTCCTTCGACCTGGCCAAGCGCTCGGCCGCGGTCAAATCCGCGGCGGAGCTGACCGGCGAGGCGGAGAGCCGGCGGGCGGCCGCCGAGGAGTCGCACGGGCTGAAGTCGGGGGGCACCACCACCCTCACCCGGATCAGCGCGCGCATCGCCAACGACGCCGCCACCCCCTACGGCCGGTCGGCCAGCCTGCGGGTGGGCGTCTCACTCACCGTTCTGGCCTGGCTGATCCACCTCGTGGCCGACGTGCTCCGCGGCGTGGCCGCCGAGCGGGTGCCGTGGGCGAACATGTACGAGTTCGCGATGACCGGCACCCTGCTGATCGTGACCGTGTTCCTGATCGTGCTGACCCGCGCGGACCTGCGCTTCCTCGGCACCTTCGTCACCGGCATGGTCCTGGTGCTGCTCGGCATCGCCGCGCTGCGCTTCTACGTGGAGGTCGCGCCCCTGCCGCCCGCGCTGCAGTCGGCCTGGCTGGTCATCCACGTGTTCGTCGCATCCCTGGGCACCGGGTTCTTCGCGCTCGGGTTCGCCCTCTCCGGCGTTCAGCTGCTGCAGTTCCGGCGGGAGGCATCCGTCGCCGGCCCGACGGGCGGCCGGCTGCGGTTCCTGGCCACGCTGCCCTCGTCGGCGACGCTGGAAAACCTGGCCTATCGGGTCAACATCATCGGATTCATCCTGTGGACCTTCACCCTGATGGCCGGCTCGATCTGGGCCGAACAGGCCTGGGGCCGCTACTGGGGCTGGGACACCAAGGAGGTCTGGACGTTCATCATCTGGACCATCTACGCCGGCTACATCCACGCCAGGGCCACGCGCGGCTGGCGCGGGTCGCGGTCGGCCTGGCTGGCCATCATCGGCTTCAGCGCCGTGATGTTCAACTTCGGCGTCGTCAACGTGTTCTTCAAGGGACTGCACGCCTACTCGGGTCTCTAAACCCTCGCGGGTCGACTCGCGCCGGGCGCTTCCGTGGCCAACTCAGGAGATCCGGCACCAGTGGTGGCGTGATCCGCACTGGTCTGCGGCTGCACCGATGCGGGCGCAGGGGATTTCCTGAGTTAGCCCCGTGCCGGGCCGGGCAGGAGTGTCACCGGAGCCTGCTCGGCCGGAGGCGAGCCCGGCTACCCGGCTAGTCGGCCAGGAGGGCGTGGCAGCGGGTCAGGCGGGCCAGCCACCAGTCGCGGCGGTCGTCCGCGGCCGCATACTGCTCGAGCAGTGCCGGGTCGGGCGTGACCCGGCGAACCGGGATGCGACCGTCCACGGGGAGGAGCGGGTCGGTGGTGACATCCGCGGCCAGCAGTGAGGCCGTGCCCAGGCCGCAGTCGAACTCGAGGTTCGGGATCGCCCCGGCCAGGTGGGCGCCCATCGAGATACCGACCGAGGTGTCGAGGGCGCTGGAGACGACGGCCGGGAGACCGGCCTGCTCGACCAGGGCCAGAGCGGCATGGATGCCGCCGAGCGGCGCGGCCTTGATGACGAGGATGTCGGCCGAGCCCGTGCGGGCCACGAGCAGGGGGTCCTCGGCCCGGCGCACGCTCTCGTCCGCTGCGACGCCGACGTCGAGGTACGCGGTGCGGCGGCGGATCTCGGCGAGTTCCTCGATCGTCGCGCACGGTTGCTCGACGTATTCGAGGTCGAATTCGTTCAAGGCGTGGATGGCGTGCTCGGCCTCGTCCACGTTCCAGAGCCCGTTCGCGTCCACACGGATGCGCCCTTCCGGGCCGAGAATCTTCCGCACGGCCCGCACGCGTGCGACATCGTCGGCGAGGGTCTGGCCGGGGTCGGCGACCTTGACCTTGGCGGTGCGGCATCCGGGGAACCGAGCCAGGACTCCGGCGACGTCCTCGGCGGAGACCGCCGGCACGGTGGCATTGACGGGGATGCTGTCGCGCAGGAGCGCGGGGGCGGCCAGCCAGCCGAAATCGATCGCGGCTCGAAGCCAGGCGGCGGCCTCGGCGTCGTCGTAGTCGGCGAAGGGCGAGAACTCGGCCCAGCCCTGGGGGCCTTCCAGCAGGAGCGCCTCCCGGGTGTCGATCCCGCGGAACCGCGTGACCAGCGGCAGGGCGACGACGCGGGCAGATCCGAGCAACTCGGCAAGTGTGGGCAGCATGTTTCAAGTGTGCCAGCCGCGCGGCTGCCCCGGGGACGGATCTCGTGCCCTGACGGCGCAGCGAGCCTCCGGAAGCGGGTACTGCCCGGGCGAGCGCGAGCGCTGGCGCGAAGCAGTGCACGCCTCCCGACCGACCGGCTGCTCTGTCGGAGCCGCTCTACTGGATCAGAGCACGTCCTGGTTGAAGACGCCGTCCACGTCCAGGTCGATGTCGTCGCCGTTGTCTCCCTTGACCCGCAACATCGCGAACGGGATCCCCGGGGCGATCAGCAGGAAGGCATCCTCGAACCGGCCGCCGCCGCTGTTCACCCGCATCCAGTAGGGGGCACCCGAGAGAACAGCCGCGTCGACCTCCGCCTGGATCGATTCGATCGATCGGCCGCCGAGAGAGTACTGCTGGCCGCCGTACACAATGTCGACTCGAGTCACGATTCGTCCTTCACTGTCACTGTTGCAGGTCGATGAGGTTCAGGCACGAGCTGGAGGCCGCCGGACGAATTCGCGGACAGCATCAGGGCTTCGATCCATTCGCGGTTGAGGCTGGGGGAACGGCCGCCGAAATACTTGTAGGACAGGGGGATGGCGGGGTGCAGCCAGATCGTGCTGCGCCCGTCGCCGCCCTGGGGGTCGTCCCGCCAGGTGAAGTAGAAGCATTCCCCGCGTCGCAGCTTGGCCCCGACCACAACCTGGATGTGAGCGAGCACCCGGTCATCGAAATCGGCTGTCAAGGTTGAGTTGTACGTGAGCTTTCCCATGTTTCCCCCACCCGACATCGCTTGCTTCAGACGATATCCCGATTGAACCAACAACTCTACGCTCAATTCGGGGGGGGGGGCGGGCCCTGGTCCGGTCTCCTGACCGGGTCTGGCTAGTCCCGCAGATAGCGCTCGAGCCGGGGAACGTGCAACAGGCCGAGCGCGCGCTTCTCGATCTGCCGAACGCGTTCCCGGGTGACGCCCTGTATGGCCGCGATCTGGTCGAGGGTGCAGGGTGCGCCTCCGTCCAGGCCGAACCGCGCCGTGAGGATCGATCGTTCCCGGGCGGGTAGGGCCTCGAGATAGAACTCGATGTCCGCCTTCCGGAGCGTGAGCGTCGCGTACTCGTCCGGCTGGGGCAGGTCATCGTCGATGATCAGTTCGGAGATGTCGCCGAGACCGTCGCCGACGGGGGTGTGCAGCGAGATCGGCTCGTTGTCGTATTGCAGCAGCCGGGACACGTCGTGCGCGGGAATCTCGGATGCCTGGGCGAGCTCCTGCAGGCTGGGCTCGCGGTCGAGGGTGCCGGTGAGGTCTCGGCGGATGCGCTTGATCTTGTTGAGCTTCTCCGCGGTGTGCACGGGGATGCGGATCATGCGGGATTTGTCGGCCATGCCGCGGTGGATGGCCTGGCGGATCCACCAGGTGGCGTAGGTGGAGAACTTGAAGCCGGTCATGAAGTCGTATTTCTCGACGGCGCGGACGAGGCCGATGTTGCCGTCCTGCACGAGGTCCATGATCGGCATGCCGCGTCCGGAGTAGTGCTTGGCGATGCTGACCACCAGGCGAAGGTTGGCCTCGATGAAGCGGTTCTTCGCACGGTGGCCGTCGTGGGCGAGCCAGGCGAGTTCGCGAGCGAGTGCCGAGTCGTCGACTCCTTCGGTCAGTCTCTCGGCCGCGAACAGGCCGACTTCGATCCGCTGGGCGAGTTCGACCTCGTCGACCGCGGAGAGGAGGGGACCCCGGCCGATGCGGCGCAGGTAGTCGCCGAAGGCATCCGTGCTGCCGCGGCCGTACGCCGGCGTGGACGCCGCGGCCGCCGAACGTGGCGACGTCGCGGTCGCCGGGGCATCCAGGAGGGTCGCGTCGGGCCGGTGCGGCTGGCGCGCCGCGTTGCTCACCGGAGCACCGCCCCGGCGGGGGCCTGGCGCATGGTGAGGCTGGCGGTGGCGCGGTCGAAGGAGGAGAAGTAGGAACGTTCCCGCGGGCGGCCGAGGTTGGTCACCTCGAAGGCGTCATCGACGCGCTGGATGAAGCCGAGAAGGGCCGACGCGTCACCGTCGGCGATCAGGCGATCGCTGACCCGCCATTCGGTGGGGGAGATTTCGTTGATTCCGATGTCCCGGCCCTGCATATTGTTCATTGTCCTCGTCACGGTTGCTGCTTTTTTCATTTCGCGGCTTGTTGCGCGTGCGCCGGTGTCGGCCATCACTACCTCCGAGTCGAACTGAGATGACCAGTACACATTGTGAAATCGTGGCCCTCAAGGGGGTTGACTTGGCCCGCTTTCGAGGGGTAGTGATCAGGATCAGGCGGGTCGCCCCGCCCGCGTAGGCTGGGGGCATGATCGAACAGGTTTCCGAGATCTTCGACCCGACCCAGTGGCAGGATGTCGCGGGTTTCGACGCTCTCACCGACGTCACGTATCACCACGATCTGACCGGTCGGATCGCCCGGGTGGCGTTCAACCGCCCCGAGGTGCGGAACGCGTTCCGCCCGCACACCGTGGACGAGCTGCACGCGGCCCTGGAAGACGCGCGGATCAACCCCCGCATCGGCGTGGTGCTCCTGACCGGCAACGGACCGAGCCCGAAGGACGGCGGCTGGGCGTTCTGCTCGGGCGGCGACCAGCGCATCCGCGGCCGGGACGGCTACAAGTATGCCGAGGGCGAGACGGCGTCCGGCATCGACAAGGCGCGGGGCGGACGCCTGCACATCCTCGAGGTGCAGCGGTTGATCCGGTTCATGCCCAAGGTCGTCATCGCGGTCATCCCCGGCTGGGCGGCCGGCGGCGGGCACTCCCTGCACGTGGTCTGCGACCTCAGCATCGCCAGCGCCGAGCACGGCAAGTTCAAGCAGACGGATGCCGACGTCGGCTCCTTCGACGCCGGCTACGGCAGCGCCTATTTCGCCCGGCAGGTCGGGCAGAAGGCCGCGCGCGAGGTGTTCTTCCTCGCCCGCGAATACTCCGCGCAGCGCGCCCTCGAGATGGGGGCGATCAACGCGGTCGTGCCGCACGCCGAGCTCGAGGCCCTGGCGCTGGACTGGGCCCGCACCATCCTGACCAAGTCGCCCACCGCCATCCGGATGCTGAAATTCGCCTTCAATGCCGTGGACGACGGCCTGGTCGGCCAGCAGGTGTTCGCCGGGGAGGCCACCCGCCTCGCCTACGGCACGGACGAGGCCGTCGAGGGGCGCGACGCCTTCCTCGAGAAGCGCGACCCCGACTGGGGCCCGTACGACTGGCAGTTCTAGGCGGCCATGACCCGTGTGCTGCGGGTGGTCCCCGTCGGTGACCCGCTCGACCTGATGGAACCGCTGCGGCGCGCGCTGGCCAACAGCGACGACGCCGTGATGCCGGTGCCGGGGCCGGACCCCGAAACCGGGGCGCCGACCGTTCCGGGCGTGGGCGTGGGCGTGGGCGTGGGCGCGGACCGGGACCCGGCGCGGGTGCCACGCCAGGTGGCCGTGGTGATCGAGACCTCGGGGTCGACCGCGCGGCCCAAGCGCGTGATGCTCAGCACCGACGCCCTGCTCAGCAGCGCGGCGGCGTCCAGCGGGCGGCTCGGCGGCCCCGGCCAGTGGCTGCTGGCCCTGCCGGCGCACTACGTCGCGGGCGTGCAGGTGCTCGTGCGCTCCCTCGCCGCCGGCACGACGCCCGTGGTCCTGCCGGCCGGGCACTTCGATCCGGCGGTCTTCGCCGCCCATGCCGACCTGCTGACCGATCCGTCCCGCTTCACCTCGGTGGTGCCGGTGCAGCTGGCGCGGCTGGTCACAGCGGCCGCCGATGACCGTTTTCTCCGGGCCACGCTGCGCCGCTTCACCGGCATCCTGGTCGGCGGCCAGGCCCTGCCGCCGGGGCTGTTCGAGCGCGCGCGGGAACTCGACCTGAACCTCATCACCACCTACGGCTCCTCGGAGACCGCCGGCGGCTGCGTCTACAACGGGATTCCGATCGGCAACACCGAGGTGCGCTCGGTCGCCGGGCAGCTGGAGATCTCGGGTTCGGTGCTCGCGGAGGGCTACCTGGACGACCCGGAGCTCACCCGCGACCGCTTCGTCGACGTGCGCGGGGTGCGCTGGTACCGCACCGGCGACCTGGGCGAGGTGGACGACGCCACGGGGGTCGTGCGGGTGCTCGGGCGCATGGACAACGTGATCATCTCCGGGGGCGAGAAGGTGTCGCTGGACGCCGTGGAACGGATCGTGCGCGCACTGCCCGGCCTCGGCGAGGCCCAGGTGGTCGGGGTCGACGACCCGCAATGGGGGCAGGTCCCGGTGATCGTGCGGGACGGCGCTGCCGGGGCAGGGACCGGGCCGGGCGCGGATCCGGCCGCGCTCGCCCGAGCCGGCGAGGCGGTGGCATCCGTTCTGGGCCGTGCCGCCCGGCCAGCGCGGATCGTGACGGTGTCCGCGATCCCGCACCTCGCTTCCGGCAAACCCGACCGGCAGGCGCTCGGCCGGCTCCTGGACGATCTGCGCGGCGCGGGCGAACCCGGGCACGAGCGGGGGCACGAACCGGGTCGGTGACCCGTAAAATGGGCGCGTGACACAGAGAGCGCGGCCGGAACGGCCCACACAGCAGCGAGCGAACCGCCCGGCGTCCACGAAGACGCACGGCAAATCCGGCAATCCGGCACGCCAGAGCGCGGTGGCCGCGCGCGGACGGTCCGGTCCCGCCACGGCGGCGGACTGGGTGTCCGGGGCGCGCCTGCGCACGCTCCCGCTCGCCATCGCGCCCGTTGCCCTCGGCACGGGGGCGGCCATCGTCGCCAGCGGCCCCGGTGTCTTCCACCCGGTGCGCGCGGTGCTGGCCCTGGTGGTGGCCCTGTGCCTGCAGATCGGCGTGAACTATGCCAACGACTACTCCGACGGCATCCGTGGCACCGACGCCAACCGGATCGGGCCCGCCCGTCTGACCGGGAGCGGCGCAGCCACCCCGCGCAGCGTACTGACCGTGGCGCTGGCCTTCTTCGGCCTCGCCGCGCTGGCCGGCCTCACGCTCGTGGTGCTGACCGGGCAGTGGTGGCTGCTGCTGGTGGGCGCCACCGCCATCGTCGCGGCCTGGTTCTACACCGGGGGCCGCAAGCCGTACGGCTACTTCGGGCTGGGCGAGGTCTTCGTGTTCGTCTTCTTCGGCCTGGTCGCCACGATCGGGACCACGTTCGTGCAGGTCGGCACCGTGAACACGGAAAGCTGGCTGAGCGGCGTCGGGATCGGCCTGATCGCGATGGCCGTGCTGATGGTCAACAACCTGCGCGACCTGATGCCGGACAAGGCGTCCGGAAAACGCACCCTGGCGGTGCTGATCGGAAACCGGGCCGCCCGGATCGCGTTCTGCGTGTTCCTGCTGGTGCCGTTCGGGATCGCCGGGTTCTTCTGGTTGTTCTACCCGCTGGCCGGCTTCACGTTCTTCGTGCTGCTGCTGGCGCTGCCGGCCGCGGTGATCACGGTCACGGCGAAGACGTCGGCCGAGCTGATCCTGGTCTTGAAGCTGACCAGCTTCTCGGCCCTGGCCTACGGCGTGCTACTCGGCCTGGCGTTCGCGCTCTGACGCCTTGGGCGACTCCGACGCCTGTACTCTGGATGACTCCGACGCGGCGGCCGCTTCGGCGCGATCCAGCGAGGCGTCCTCCGAGGCGGCATCCGGGTGGATCACGTCCTTCTCCGGGTGTCGCGCCTGGTACAGGTCGAGGGCGACCTTCTCGCGCGGCTTGCGCAGCAGGATGTACGACAGGCTGACCCCGATCAGGGCAGCCAGACCCGTGGCCAGCCACCACTCGAACTGGAGGGTGAGCAGGACCGCGAGCGGAACGGCGAACAGGAGCACGCGGAGGACCGAGTAGGACAGCCAGGCGGGAACAGCTTTCATGCCTTCAGTTTAGGTCGCGGGCATGAACGATCACTCACCGATCTCACGGCTGAGCGCCCTAAACTATTTGCATGGTCCGCCTGCTGTTCGCCCTCGGTGTCGTCGTCGTCATCCTCACCATCTACACGCTGGTGGATTGCGCGCTGCTCCAACACTCCCGCGTGCGCGGGCTTCCGCGCTGGGTCTGGATCTTCGTCATCATCCTGATCCCCGTGATCGGGCCCGTGCTCTGGCTGCTGATCGGTCGTGGTCGCACGGGCGCCGGCCGGAACGGCGGCCGAATTGTGCGCTCCGTCGCCCCGGACGACGACATCGACTTCCTCAAGGGCCTCGACCGGGCCAAGTCAGAGCAGGAACACCTCCGGGCCCTCGAACAGGAACTCGCCGATCTCGACAAGGAGATCGGCACCCCGGATTCCCGGAACCCCGGCGGCCCCGGCCAGACCGGCGCCGGCGGGTTGGAACCGAAGAAGTCCGAACCAGGCGAAGGCGACCTGCCTGGCCGTCGGGATGCCTGAACGCGTCGCCAGCGGTAGCCCGGCCACGGACTTCAGCGTCGCCCTCCTGGGCGAGTTCGTGCGCCTCGGGCTCCGTGATGTGGTGCTCAGCCCCGGCGCCCGGTCCCAGGCCCTCGCGCTCGTCTGCGCCGAGCTGGAGCGGATCGGCCTGATCCGGCTGCACGTGCGCATCGACGAGCGGGGCGCCGGCTTCCTGGCGCTCGGGCTCGCGGTCGAGTCCGGACTGCCCGCCCTGGTCATCTGCACCTCCGGCACGGCCGTGGCCAACCTGCATCCCGCCGTGCTCGAGGCGCATCACTCCGGGGTGCCCATGATCCTGCTCACGGCCGACCGGCCGAGCGAGCTGCGCGGCATCCGTTCGAACCAGACCACCGTGCAGCCCGGCCTGTTCGGCGTGGCCACCCGCCTGTGCGTCGACATTCCGGCGCCCGATGGGGCGGCCGAAGAGCACGCGGTGGCCGTGGCCCTGGCCCGGCAGGCGACGGATGCGGCAACCGGCGCGTTCTCGGCCGACCCGGGTCCGGCGCAGCTGAACCTGGCGTTCCGGGAGCCCCTGTCGGCCCCGGTGGTTCTCACCCCCGAGGAGATTCTCGAGCACCCGGCCGGTGAACCTGCTGCTGAACCGCCTGCTGAAGCTGCCTCGGTTCCTGCCTCCGTTCCTGCTCCTGCCCCTGCTCCTGCCCGGGCGGACGACCGGTCGGTGCCGGTCGTCGTGGTCGAGGCCGGCCCGCGCACGGTGGTGATCGCGGGTGCCGGGGCGGGTGCTGCGGCCGAGGAACTCGCTCGCGCCGGCGGCTGGCCCCTGCTGGCAGAGGTGTGCAGCGGCGCCCGGTTCGGGCCGAACCTCGTGGCCGTCTACCGGGAGCTGCTGAACGCATCGGACCTGGGCGCACGGATCGAACGCGTGATCGTGTTCGGCCACCCCACCCTCAGCCGCGAGATCCCGGCCCTGCTCAAGCAGGACGGCGTGGACACCATCGTGGTCGCTCCGACGGGCGCCGAGTGGTTCAACCCCGGGCACCGCGTGCGTGTCTTCGCCCGCGCGGCCAGTGTGCCGGAGGAGACGGCGCAGGCGGCCCAGCGCCCGGAAGCACGGGAATGGCTCGGCCGCTGGGTCATGGCCAGCCGCCACCTGCTGGCCGTCCAGGTCGCACGGGATGCGACCCCGATCGGCGAACGCGGCATCACCCGGCAGGAGCTCGCCGCCATGCGCGCTCCGATCAGCCGGCCGATGCTCGTGGACGCCGTGTGGCGTGCCTCCTGGCCGCACGACCGGCTCGTGTTCGGGGCGTCACGGCTGATCCGCGAGGCCGACCGCCGGGTTCCGGGCAAGAAGATCTCCGCCCACTCCAACCGCGGCCTGGCCGGCATCGACGGCACCGTGGCCACGGCCGTCGGCATCGCGCTGGCCAGCCAGACCGGACCGACGCCGCAATCCACCGGAGTCACCCGGCTGCTGCTCGGCGACCTGACCCTGCTGCACGACGTCGGATCCCTCCTCCTCTCGCCGGGCGAGGCCCTGCCTCGCCTGCAGGTGATCGTGGGCAACGACGGCGGCGGCACCATCTTCGACGGTCTCGAGGTGGCCGGATCCGCCCGGGCCGAATCCGTCAACCGGGTGCTCTTCACCCCGCAGAAGATCGACCTGGCGAACCTGGCCGCGGCCTACGGCTGGTCCTATGGCCTGGCCGCGACCCGCAGTGACCTCGAGCGGGCCCTCACCGCGCCGCATGCCGGGCCGAGCCTCCTCGAGGTGCCGCTGACTCGCTGATCGGTTTCGTCGGCCGAGTCGCCTGAGTCGCCGCGCCGCCTTGCTGCTGGCGTGCGCGAGCCTGCCGAGCCAGACTGGAGGTGACGAAGGGGCGCACCGTGGGCGGACACAATGAGAAAATTTGGACGGACGATCCGAGGGAGCGGCTGCGAGTCACCGCCGGATTCCGGCTCGCCGACGTCGACCCCGGCGGCACGCCCGGCTTCGCGGGGGTGGGGCAGAAGAACGCCGACGCCGCCCTCGACGCCGGGGTCGGCGAACTCTCAAACCTGCAGGAGATGCTGTTCGCGAACAGCCGGTCCGGCGACCCGCTCCGGGTGCTCCTCGTGTTGCAGGCCATGGACACGGCCGGCAAAGGCGGGATCGTGCGCCACGTCGTCGGCTCTGTCGATCCGCAGGGCGTCCGTCTGTCCGCCTTCAAGGCTCCCACCGAGGAGGAACGCGCCCACGACTTCCTCTGGCGGGTGCGCAGGCGACTGCCCGAGGTCGGCCTGATCGGGGTGTTCGACCGTTCACACTACGAGGACGTGCTGGTCGGCCGGGTGCGCGCGCTGGCCTCGCCCGCCGAGATTGAGGACCGCTACGAGAAGATCCGGCAGTTCGAGAACGAACTCGTCGGCCAGGGCACCACGATCATCAAGGTCATGCTGCACATCGGCTCGGACGACCAGAAGGAACGCCTGGCCGAGCGGCTGGAACGGCCGGACAAGCACTGGAAGTACAACCCCGGCGACGTCGACGAACGGATGCGATGGGACGCCTATATGGACGCCTACCAGATCGCCCTTGAACGCACGTCGACCTCGGCGGCGCCGTGGTTCGTGGTGCCGGCGGAGAAGAAATGGTACGCCCGGCTGGTCGTGCAGCACCTTCTGATCGACGCCCTGCAGCGCCTCGACCTGACCTGGCCGGCCGCCACGTTCGACGTCGCCCAGGAGAAGGCTCGCCTGGCCGCCACCTGACCCGAGAATCCCCTAACGGGCGCCAATGCGGCCAAAACGTCGGTATAGCCCAACCCATGCCGGCGTTTTGCCCGCACTCGCGGGCCTGGGGGTCGCCTGGGGCGAGGGGGCGAGGGGGCGAGGGGGGATGGGGAACGGGTCAGCCGAAGGCCTCGACGACGGGGCGGAACTTCATCCGGGTCTCGGCGAGCTCGCGGTCGGGCTCCGAGTCGAGCACGATGCCGCAACCGGCGTAGGCGGTGACGTCGCCGGTGGGGCTGACCTGGGCGCAGCGCAGCGCGATGGCCCACTCGCCGTCGCCGTCCGCGCCGACCCAGCCGACCGGTCCGGCGTAGCGGCCCCGGTCGAACGGCTCCAGCTCGCGGATCAGGGCGAGGGCCGTCTGCGTGGGGGTGCCGGCGACCGCGGCGGTGGGGTGCATGGCCGCGATCAGGTCGAGCGAGTTCGATCCGTCGCTCAGGGTGCCCTCGACATCCGTGGCCAGGTGCCAGAGGTTCGGCAGCTTCACCGTGAACGGGATCTCACTCGTGGTGAGGTGCGAGGTGTGCGGCCGGAGTGAGGCGAGCACGCTCTGCACGGCGAACGCGTGCTCGTCGCCGTCCTTGGTGGAGGTGGCCAGCTGGAGGGCCGCCTCGAGGTCGGACGCGGCATCCGCGCCCCTGGACACGGTGCCGGCGAGCACGCGGGCGTTCACCTCGCCGTGATCGGCGCGGATCAGCGTCTCCGGGCTGGAGCCGACGAGGCCGTCGACGGCGTAGGACCAGCAGTCGGGGTAGCCCAGCGCGAGCTCGCTCACGGCCCGGCGCAGGTCGGACTCGGCGGGCAGCCGCCCGACCAGGTCACGGGCCAGCACGACCTTGTTCAGGTCGCCCGCCGCGATCCGGCCCACGGCCTCGCCGACCGCCCGGCGATACCCGTCGGGCGTCAGCGCGCCGGGGAGCAGGGAGATCCGGTACTCGTTGCCCAGGGGGTGCAGGCCGAGCGGGATCGCCGGCCGCGTCGTGCCGGTGGGCCAGACGCGGGTCACCCAGCAGAGGCCGTTCTCGCGGCCGACGATGACCTGCGGCACGATCAGCACGCTGGTCTGGGCCGAGGTGTCGTCGAAGGCGAACGCGCCGAACGCCAGCAGGCCGGTGCCGGTGCGGGCGAGCGGGTCGGTCACGGTCGCAGCGGCGACGACCTCGCGCCAGGCTGCTGCGGCATCCTCGAACCGGGTGGGACCGGAGAATTCGAGCCGCAGGGCCGTGCCGATGCCGGCCAGCCCCTGGTTGCGGCGCATCCAGAGCAGCGGGTCGTGCGAGTCGAGCAGAAGAATGAGTTGGCGGATGTCGGCGAGGGGGGTGGTTTCAACCGTTAAGGCCTGAGCATTCACGTCCTCAGCCTAGGCCAGCCGGTCTGGATGCCTGCCGAGTCCGGGGCAACCTAGACTGAGGGAGTGAGTAGAGCAGACCTCAATAAGCAGCCCGAGCAGGTCGCTGCCATGTTCGATCAGGTCTCCACCCATTACGACCGCACGAATGCGGTGTTGTCGGTCGGAAACGCGGCCCTGTGGCGGATGGCCGCGACCCGCGCCGTGAACCCGAAGCGCGGCGAACGCATCCTCGACATCGCCGCCGGCACCGGCACCTCCAGCGTCGCGCTGACCAGGACCGGCGCGCACGTCGTGGCCGCCGACTTCTCCGAGGGCATGATCAACGTCGGCCGTGAACGCCACGCGGGCAACCCCCAGGTTGAATTCGTGCAGGCGGACGCCACCGCCCTTCCCTTCGCCGACAACGAGTTCGACGCCGTGACGATTTCGTTCGGCCTGCGCAACGTGGTCGAGCCGAAGAAGGCGCTGGCCGAGTTCTACCGGGTGACCAAGCCCGGCGGCCGCGTCGTGATCTGCGAATTCTCCACCCCGCCGTTCGCGCCGATCCGGGCCGGCTATTTCGCCTACCTCAATCACGTCATGCCTCTTGTCGTCAAGCTCGCCTCGTCGAACGCCGAGGCGTACGACTACCTCGGCGAGTCGATCGCGGCCTGGCCCGACCAGTCGACCCTGAGTGCCTGGCTGCGCCATGCCGGCTACGATGCCGTCGCCTACCGCAATCTGACGCTCGGTATTGTGGCCCTGCACCGCGGCGTCAAGCCGGCGGATGCCGCGGCCGTAACGTCCTGATTCCTCCCAGAACCCATCGATAGGCTGACAGAGTGAAACCGAGCCTCCCCCTGTTCCGTCGCGGCTCCTCCGTGACGAGCCAGCTCGGCCTCAGCGACCGGATCTTCTCGAGCGCGAAGGACCGTGGCCTGGCCGCCGGCATCGACGCCGGCCTCGAGCAGGTCGAGGCGAGCCTGCTCGGCGAAATCGTCTTCACGGATGAGATCGCCAACGTCACCACCCGCTACCTGCTGAACGCGGGCGGCAAGCGCGTGCGCCCGATGCTCGCCCTGCTCACCGCGCACCTCGGCAACGGCAATCTCGCCGACGTGGTGACCGCGGCGACGGCCATCGAGATCACCCACCTGGCCTCGCTGTACCACGACGATGTGATGGATGACGCGGACCAGCGCCGCGGTGTGCCGAGCGCCCAAATCGTCTGGGGCAACTCGGTCGCCATCCTGACCGGGGACCTGCTCTTCGCCCGCGCCAACCAGCTGATGGCACGGCTGGGAGAGCGGGCCATCCGTTTGCAGTCCGACACCTTCGAACGACTCGTGCTCGGCCAGCTGCACGAAACGGTCGGCCCGCGCGCCGACGAAGACGCCGTCGAGCACTACATCCAGGTGCTCGCCGACAAGACCGGGTCCCTGATCGCCTGCGCCGCGCAGGCCGGGATCATCTTCTCGGACGCGCCGGACGAATTCGAGCAGCCGGTGATCCAATTCGGCGAGCGGATCGGCGTCGCCTTCCAGCTCATCGACGATGTGCTCGACCTCTCGCCCCAGCCGCTGGAGACCGGCAAGGTGCCCGGCACCGACCTGCGCGCCGGCGTCGCGACGCTGCCGCTGCTGCGCCTGCGCGAGCGGGCCCAGCACGATGCGGCGGCCGCGGCACTGCTCGAACGCCTCGAACGGGACGTGATGACCAGCAACAGCGCCGTCTCCGAGGCCGCCGACTCGGCGATCACCGCCCTGCGCGAGCACGACGTGACCGCCCAGACCCTCTCCGAGGCGCACGGCTGGGCCCACGACGCCGTCGAGGCGCTCGCCCCCCTGCCCGACGGCTCGGTCAAGAAGGCCCTCACCCGTTTCGCCGACACGATCGTGGAACGATCCAGTTAGAAAGGCTCCCATGACCAAGTTGCGATTGGCCATTGTCGGCGCGGGACCCGCGGGGATCTATGCCGCCGACATCCTGCTCAAGGCGGAACGGAACTTCGACGTCTCGATCGACCTGTTCGACCACCTGCCGGCGCCCTACGGGCTCGTCCGCTACGGCGTCGCCCCCGACCACCCCCGCATCAAGGGCATCATCACCGCCCTGCGCGATGTGCTCGACCGCGGCGACATCCGCGTCTTCGGCAATGTGCGGTTCGGCATCGACATCACCCTCGACGACCTGAAGAAGCACTACAACGCCGTCATCTTCGCGACCGGCGCCGTGCACGACGCCGACCTGAGTATCCCGGGCATCGACCTGGAGGGCTCCTACGGCGCCGCCCGGTTCGTGAGCTGGTTCGACGGCCACCCCGACGTGCCCCGCACCTGGCCGTTGGAGGCGAAGGAGGTCGCCGTGATCGGCAACGGCAACGTGGCGCTGGACGTCTCGCGCATTCTGGCCAAGCACGCCGACGATCTGCTGAGCACCGAGATCCCGGCCAATGTGTACGAGGGCCTGAAGGCCTCGCCGGTGACGGATGTGCACGTGTTCGGCCGTCGCGGACCGACCTCGGTCAAGTTCACGCCACTGGAACTGCGGGAGCTGGGCGAGCTGCGCGACGTCGACATCGTCGTCCACGACGAGGACTTCGACTACGACGATGCCGCCCGCGACGCCGTCGCCAGCAACAAGCAGGTCTTCGTGATCGACAAGATCCTGAACAAATGGCGCGAGCGTCCGGCGGGCACCGCCAGCCGCCGGCTGCACCTGCACTTCTTCGCCAAGCCCCTCGAGATCGTCGACGACGGCACCGGCCGGGTCGGGGCCATCCGCTTCGAGCGCACGGCCCCCGACGGGCAGGGCGGCGTCGTCGGCACCGGCGAGATCCGCGAACTGCCGATCCAGGCCGTGTACCGCGCCGTCGGCTACTTCGGGTCGCCCCTGCCGGGCGTGCCGTTCGACAAGAAGCACGGCGTGATCCCCAACCGGGAGGGCCAGGTGCTCTGGAAGGGTGACCCGTCGTTCGGTTCGAAGGGCGCCAACACGCAGATGTACGGCGTCTACGCCACCGGCTGGATCAAGCGCGGCCCGGTCGGGCTGATCGGCCACACCAAGTCCGACGCCATGGAGACCGTGCGTCACCTGATCAACGACCTCGGAAACTGGTGGCGCCCGGAGTCCCACTCCGAGGAGAGCATCGTCGAACTGCTCGACGAGCGCGGCATCCAGTACACGAACCTCGACGGCTGGCACCGGCTCGACCAGCATGAGCTCGCGCTCGGCGCCGCAGAGGGCCGCGTGCGCGTCAAGGTCGTGCCGCGTGACGAGATGGTCGAGATCTCCCGCGGCGAGGGCTGACCCGCTCCTAACGAATTCGACGGAGATCCTGCGGTAAAAACACCCTCTTCGGGGTTTTCGGGCCGCAATCGGCAAAATCTCCGTCGAATTGGTGAGCGCGGCGGCGGGGGTGGGGCGCCGGCGGGCCGGAGGTGGCGGGTGGCGGTGGCCGGGTGCCCGGTGCCGGGGCGGCGAGAGGAGGGCGGCGGCTCGGTGGCTAGCGGAAGTTGACGAACTGCAGGGCGACGTCGAGGTCCTTGCCCTTGAGCAGGGCCATCGTGGCCTGCAGGTCGTCGCGGCTCTTCGAGCTGACCCGCAGCTCGTCGCCCTGGATCTGGCTCTTGACGCCCTTGGGGCCCTCGTCCCGGATGATTTTGTTGATCTTCTTCGCGTTCTCCTGGTCGATGCCGGCCTTCATCGAGGCCTCGATCCGGAATTCCTTGCCGGAGGCGAAGGGATCGCCGGCGTCGAGGCTGCGCAGCGAGATGCCGCGCTTGATCAGCTTCGACTCGAACACCTCGAGGATCGCCTTGACCCGCTCCTCGGAGTTGGCCTTCATGAGCACCTTCTCCCCGCTCATCTCGATCGAGGCGCCGACGTTCTTGAAGTCGTAGCGCTGCGCGACCTCTTTATGCGCCTGGTTGAGGGCGTTGTCGACCTCCATCGGGTCGACCTTGCTGACGATGTCGAACGTTGAGTCTGCCATGCCTGCAATAGTACCCAGTGGGCGACTATTCGCCCGGTCGGGCCGCGCTCGAAGGCGCGGCCCGACTCGGCTGGCGGCGCGGGTGACGCGAAAACCGGCTGGCCTCAGACCTCGACAGCGAGTTCGTAGACCTCCCCTGTCGGGTGGCCGGCCTTCTCGTGGACACGCATGACCGCCTCCTTCGAGGGCCCGGTGGACAAGCAGAACACCTTGCCCGACTCGGGATCAAGCCAGGCTTTCTCGAAGGTCATGCCCTCCTCGTCCTGAATCGCGACGTCGGCCGCGTGCGCTTCGGCCAGCTGTTCCTTTGTGACCCCGACGAATCCGTCGTGCACGTCCATGAATCGTGGCATTTGATGCAACCTTTCTCTCGTGTTGGGCCCAGCGTGTGCAGATGCGACGAGTCAAGCATCGGTTGTTCCACTGATCAAGGCGAGAGGGCGGGTTCCGGACTGACCGGATGGCCCGCGAGCGTTGGACTGCCGGGGTTATTCGCCGGGCCGGGCGGTGGTCGAGCGCACGACGAGCTCGAACGGCATCGGGGTGTTCAGGGACGACAACCGGTTCTGGCCGGGGCGCAGCCGGTCCAGCAGGATCTCCACGGCCTTCTCTCCCTGCCCCTGCGGGAACTGCGCGATCGTGGTCAGACCGAAGAACTCGGCGAGATCGTAATCGTCGACCCCGATCACGGAGACGTCCCGCGGCACGACGAGGCCCAGGTCGCGGGCGGCGAGGATGCTGCCGATCGCCATCTCATCGGACGCCGCGACGATCGCGGTCGGCCGGTCGTAGGGGCTGCCCAGGAGCTGCTTGGCCGCCTGGTACCCGCCGCCCATGGTGAAGTCAGCGGCCTGGAAGAGGGCCGGGTCCGGCACGACGCCGGCCTCGGCCAGGGCCTGTTCGTAACCGACCCTCCGGTTCGTCGGCAGGTGGAAGTCCAGGTCGAGGTCCTTGTTGCCGCCGATGTGGGCGATGCGGGTATGGCCGAGAGCGAGGAGATGCTCGGTCGCGAGCCGCGCGATGGCGACGTCGTCGACGGTCAGGGTACGCACGCCCTCGATCGGGCCGCCGATGCCGACGAGCGGCTTCTGCAGCGCATGCAGGCGGGCCACCTCGTCCTCGGTGAGTTCGAGCGAAATGGCGATCACGGCATCCACTCTCTGGCGCAGCAGGAAGTGCTCGAACACGCTGCGGCGCTCGGCCTCTCCGCCGGTGAGACTGTAGAGGGTGAGGTCGTAGCCGCCCCGCAGCAGGGCCTTCTGGGCGCCCTCGACGACGCTGGAGAAGAACCAGCGGTTGAGGAACGGAACCACGACGCCGATGTTCTTCATCCGGCCCGACGCGAGGCTCGAGGCGGTGGAGGAGACGACATAGCCCAGCTCATCGGCCGAGGCTTCCACCTTGAGCCGGGTCGACGGGGATACATGCCCGTTGCCGCTCAGGGCGCGCGAAACGGTGGCGGTGGAGACTCCCGCGTGCCGAGCAACCTCGTCGATGCCGACCATTGGGTTCCTTAAGTAAGTGACAAACAGGCCTTCTCTGATCTTATCCACCAGCCGATCAGTGCCGGGTGCGGGGGCTGATTTCTTACTGGGGACAAAAACCTTGTATTCTGTTCGAGCGCCTCCGGTCACGTGTTCTTCATATGGTCGGGTGCGCATTGGCAAGTTACCCAAGTGGCCAAAGGGATCTGACTGTAAATCAGCCGTCTTAGACTTCGGGGGTTCGAATCCCTCACTTGCCACTCTTTCTTCCGCACGCCGTAGCGTTGAGCCATGACAACTCCTGGCTCAACCGAATTGCTGCGTCTCGCCCAGGACGCCGCGCTCGCCGCGGGGGAGCTGGCCGCCCGGCGCCGAGCCGAGGGCGTTCAGATCGCCGCGTCCAAGTCGTCCCCGGAAGACATCGTCACGAAGGCGGACCGGGAGACGGAAACGCTCATCCGCCGGCTGCTGGCCGCGGCGCGGCCGGATGACGGATTCTTCGGCGAGGAGTCGGAGGCGACGCCGGGCACATCCGGGCTCACCTGGGTGGTCGACCCGATCGACGGCACCGTCAACTACCTCTACCGGATCCCCGCCTGGGCGGTCAGCATCGCCGTCGTCGAGGGAGACCCCGATCCGGCCACGTGGCGAACGCTCGCCGGTGCGGTGCGGAACCCGTCCGGCGACGAGCTGTTCAGCGCGTCCGTCGGCGCCGGCGCCTGGCTGGGCGAGAGCCGGCTGCGGGTGCCGACCGCGGCGCCGGTGCCGCTGGCCTTGCTGGGCACCGGATTCTCTTACCGGGCGGACGAGCGGCTGCGGCAGGCGGACGTGGTGCGGGGCCTGATCGGCCGGGTGCGGGAAACCTGTGCTCGGTGGCGGCGGGCCGTCTGGACCTCTACTACGAGCGCGGGCTCAAGCCCTGGGATCACGCGGCGGGCGCGCTGGTGGCCCGGGAGGCCGGGGCCCGCGTCGGCGGCTTCGGGGCGGACCGGGAGGGAATCGACCTGGTGATCGCGGGCGCCCCTGACCTCTACTCGGCGCTCGAGCCGATCCTGGCCGACCTGTTCGGCGAGTTCATGGATGGCGACCGGCGGCCCTGACCGGTAGCGCCCGGCACCCCTCCCAGCCCCGGAAAGACGGGGGAGGTGAGCCGTCTCGACGGCTCGTGGGCAGGCGGTCGAGACGGATGCTTGCCCCCCCGCTTTCGGGTGTCATTCCGTCTCGCGGAATGGGTGATTCGGCCTTCTGTTGGTAGCGTGTAGTGATTCGTTACTTTTGCAGTGGCCGAAAAGACTACTGTGACTCCGCCCCCGCGCCGAAAGATCTGCCTTTTGCT
This sequence comes from Cryobacterium sp. TMT4-10, assembly GCF_004403275.1. Taxonomy (NCBI): domain Bacteria; kingdom Bacillati; phylum Actinomycetota; class Actinomycetes; order Micrococcales; family Microbacteriaceae; genus Cryobacterium; species Cryobacterium sp. TMT4-10. The sequence goes on along the minus strand of NZ_SOGU01000055.1, from coordinate 437 downwards.
CCCTCACTCTTCAACATCGGCTGCACCTTCGCCCGATGCGAGTGACCCCGCGAAGAAGCACCTTACGCGTCGCGAGTTGCGCGAACGCGATGCGCGCGATCGCGCGCGGGCGTCGCGCGAGGCTGTCGCTGCCGCGCCCCTCATCGCCGCACCGGTCGAGCTCGTCGAAGCCGCCGTTCCGGACGCTGAGCCGCTCGAGAGCGTGGAAGTCCCCGCTGCGGACGAGCTCGTGCCGGAACCGGCCATGGAAGCCGCCGCGCCCGGTGTCGAGCGACTGCAGGCTCCCGTTTCGGCCGTGACCACGGCAACGGCGATCCCCTTCCCCACCCGCGCCCAGCTGCGCGCCGACCAGCCCCGCGAGCGCCCGGCCCGGGTTCGCCGCGCCCCGGCCTCCGAACGTCTGGCTCCGGCGGCCCGCGCGCGGGCCGCCGGCTCGT